>CAZFZI010000033.1:0-7453 GCA_964523275.1 uncultured Candidatus Saccharibacteria bacterium | reverse complement strand
TCCACCATTGAATGCCATCTTCACGACAATCTGTTCCGTTGGCATCACAACAGGGCAAAACCCGCCAGCGGTAGGTGGAATTGGTCTGGAAAAAACACGCTCCCCCGTCATCGCGAGAATTGAACGCGTTTTTTTGCAAAACTTTTTCATACATTCCCCCGCTTTCATTGTGCAATCCCTTTGCCTCGCTCAAATTCAAATTTTCAATCCCATAAGTACCGTTTTTTGCATCATCCAAACTCTGAATTTGAATCCGATAACTTTTTGGTCCCTGTGTATCAGGATTAGGAATGTATCTATCACAAAAATGTGGGATAGTCGCATTTTCCCCCCTATTATGCCCTAAGTTTTTCCATCCTGGTATGTTATCCCAAGATAAAATTATCGGGAGATTTATGCCGTTGTCTGTATTTTGGTAAAGCTCGCCGCCTTCAAAATTTTCCTTGCTGGTATTATATTTTGCATTGTTATCGTAGTATTTCGGGTTTTCCGGCGGTTCGAGACAGTGGGCGGCGCAATAACAACTTCCGTTAATTGTTTCGCCGGTTTGCCATGTTTGGCATGTGGCATATTTGGGGCATGCGCAAGGGTAAGACCTTCCATCACTATGATAGCAGGTGCATATATCATAATCGGTCATTTCCCCCCCGCAGGTGACACCGGGTGTTGGATATTTGAACTCGCTATGACTTATAGCGTCTGCATTTTGAGGCGATTGTATGATTAGTAAGACAAAAAAAACACAAAATAATTTGGCAATAAATTTTAGATTTTTGTTTTCTAAAACCTGAAGCATTAAATTATTATAATTCAAAAGCGCGGGCGAGGGTAATCCAGTTTTCCACCGATAAATTTTGGGCGCGGCATTTGGGATTGAGTTTTTGTTCTGTTATCAGCGATTCGACTTTTTCGCGCGAAATTTTTAATTCTTGGGCGAGGTTGCCGGCAAGTTGTTTGCGCGGATGGGAAAAGCCGGCCTTTGCGATTTTGAAAAATTTGGCGATGAATTTTTTGTTGGCGCGCTCCCCTTCCTTTATATAGGGGACAAGTTGCAAAATTGCGGCGTCAACTTTGGGCGCGGGCCAGAATGATCCCTTTGAAACGTAGGCGATAATTTTTGGCGCGGCATAAAATTGCACGGCGGTTGCCAGAATGTTTGCTTTCGGCGAGTTGGCGCAAATTCTTTGTGCCACTTCTTTTTGCACAATTAAAGACATCAATCGCGGAGGATTTTTGCTTTCCAAAAATTTGCGGATGATTGGCGCGGCGGCATAGAAGGGCAGATTGGCGACAATCTTGTATGGCACGAGAATTTTTGTTTCGTCAAATTTCAAAGCGTTGGTGGCGATAAGTTCAAAATTGTCCGCGCTTTTGAATTTTTCGCAAAGGATATTTATCATCTCCGAATCTTTTTCCACCGTGATCATCGGATTGCCGGTTTTTATCAATTCCTCGGTGAGGTTGCCGGTGCCCGGTCCGATTTCCAAAATCGTTTCACCGGTTTTGATTTGTGCCGCGACGATCATTTTTTTGATCACGCCGATCTGTCCCAAAAAATTCTGCCCCAGCCGTTTCTTCGGTTTTATATCCGGCCCGGTTTTTGTTTTCTTTTTCATTATATGGCGATAGGATTTTATAAATTTATTTTAGCACGAATCTATTGACAATTTTAGAGGGTTTTATAGAATAAAGCTGTTCTATGGATATTAAACTGCAATTCAAGAATTTTGCCAAACTCCTCCTTATCGGAGCGATTTTGTTTACGGTTTATTCAACGGTTTCCCGCCAAGCATCTGAATGCGTTTTGGCTAAAAACGAAAAGAGTTGCCAAGCCGATGCTGTTAGAAATATGTTTGTTCATGCCGATGAGCAAATCAAGCCCGAATCTCCGGGCTATGTTTTGGTGAGCGGCGGTTGCGTTAAGGCCGCGGTGCCGCCGGCGGCCATCACGCCTCGCATTTTAGCGGCCATCACCAGCGATTTTTCGCAAGATCGAATTCAAGATGGCGCGCAAAAAATGATTATTGAATATGAAGTTGCCGGTGATGACACGCTGTCGGGGTTGGCGGCAAAATTTGAGATTACTGCCGAAAGCATTCTCTGGGCCAATAATCTGGCCAAAGGCGCGGTTCTGAAATCCGGGCAAAAATTAATTATTCCGCCGGTTGCGGGAGTGATTCATTACGCGGTTTCCGGTGATACAATCGCTCAAATTGCCAAAAAATATCAGGCCAAAATTGAGGATATTCTTGTTTTTAATGATTTGGCCGCCGAAAACGACATTTTTATCGGCGATGTTTTGATGGTGCCCGGAGGAAAAATTGTTCCCGCTCCGGTTAAAAAGCCGGTCGCGTCAACTATAGCGCAAAATTCAAGCCAATCTGCCGGTTTATCGGCAATGCCTGCGAATTATTTTTTATGTCCGGTGGGGTCTGCTTGCAAAAAAACACAGGGGCTGCATTTTCGCAACGCGGTTGATTTGACGGCGGGATATTGTGGCGCGCCAATATATGCCGCGGCATCGGGCATTGTGATTAAAGCAAAAACCGGCGGTTGGAACGGCGGCGCGGGCAACAACATCACAATTTCTCATATGGGAGGCACGGTGACCACTCATTATTATCATTTACAAACAATTTCCGTGTTATCGGGCCAGGAGGTTAAAAAGGGCGATGTGATCGGTACCATGGGAAGGACAGGGCAAGCAACCGGATGCCATCTTCACTTTGAGGTGGGCGGCGCGGCCAATCCCTTTTGAATAAAAGTTCTAAATCCTAAATCCAAAATCCTAAACAAATCAAAATATTAAAATTTAAATTTTAAAACAAAACACTTTTCATTTTTACTGCCGGAAGGCGGTTTTTTAAATTAGTTCGGGGGGCCGATATGATAATGCTTCGGAGATATGGTTAATCAAGATGTTCGGTTCTCCGTCCAAATCGGCGATAGTGCGGCTCACTTTCAAAACGCGATGGTATCCCCTTGCGGACAATTTTGAAGAGTTGACCGCGGCTTTTAGAAGTTGTTCGGAATTTGTGTCTATGCGGCAAAAACGTTTTATTTGGCCAATATCCATTTCTGCGTTGGTTTTGTCGCTATTAAACCTTGTTTTTTGAATATTGCGGCAAAAACAAACGCGGGCCCTTGCTTCTTGTCCGGAATTTTGCCGGCTTGGCTCGTCGTTGGCGAGCTTGTCATATTTTACCGCGGGAACATTGATAAACAAATCTATGCGATCCATTAGCGGCCCGGAAAGCTTCTTGCGATACATTCTTATTTGTGAAGGCGAACAAACGCAAGGTTTTTCGGGGTTGCCGAAATTGCCGCAAGGGCATGGGTTGGACGCCAAAACCAGCATAAATCGCGCCGGTAAAGCCATTGCGTGCCGCGCGCGCAATACATTTATTGATCCCTCTTCTATTGGCTGGCGCAGGGCTTCCAGCGCGTCGCGGTGGAATTCGGGGAATTCATCCAAAAAAAGCACGCCGCGGTGCGCCAAAGTGATTTCTCCGGGCCGTGGCGGATTGCCGCCGCCGATTAATGCCGCGTCGGAAGTTGTGTGGTGCGGCGCGCGGAACGGGCGTTTAACAACCAAAGATTCGCCGCTGAGCAAGCCGCACACGCTGTAAATCTTGGTGACTTCCAGTGATTCTTCAAAAGATAGCGGCGGAATGATTTCCGGCAGGGTTTTGGCCAGCAGTGTTTTGCCGGTTCCCGGGGGACCCCACATGGAAAGATTGTGTCCACCGCCGGCAACAATTTCCAGTGCCCGCTTGGCTGACTCTTGTCCGGCAATCAATTCCAGTCCGTTGCCGGTTTCGTGCTCATTTGATTCGCTTGAGGCCTTCTCGCTCGCCGGTTCAATGGAGATTTTTCCTTCCAAATAATTGATTGCTTGGCCCAGCGTTTCCACTCCGATAGCACGGACTCCTTTGATAAGCGATGCTTCATGCGCGTTGATTTTCGGCAAAATGATTTCCTTTATCCCCTTTTGCCGGCAGGCGATAGCGAAACAAACCGCGCCTTTGGCCGGGCGCAACCGTCCATCAAGCGCCAATTCGCCCAAAAATATTTTGCCGGCAGGATCAAATTTTATTTTTTTATCAGCTAAAAGGTATCCCAGCGCGATTGGCAGATCATAGAGTGTTCCTTCTTTTTTCAGATCGGCGGGAGCCAAAGAAACCAAAACTTTAACCGGTTCGTGGTGAGGCGGTTTAAACCCCGCGCTTTCAATTGCCGCGCCGACACGCTCTTTTGCTTCTTGCACCGATTTGTCGGGGAGGCCGACGACATCAAACTTGCGCAAGCCATAAGAAGCGTCAACTTCAACTTCAATCAGTTGCGCGTCCAAACCTGTGATTGCCGCGGAAAATATTTTAGAAAGCACGAAAGCGTAAAGCGTAAAACGAAAAAGTAGAAAGAAAAATGAAAAGCAGTGTTCTGCTTTTCGCTTTAAGCTTTTCGCTTTAAGCTTGTTTATTGTTGGCAATCAACGCAAAAAAGGGCCTCAGGAAATATTTCCAGCCGTTTTAACGGAATTTGTCTGCCGCATTTTTCGCATTTGCCATAGGAGCCGGAGTTAATTTTGGCGATTGCTTTGTCAATTGATGCCAGTTTGGCTGCCAAGTTGTGTTCCAATGGCAAGCGGGTGGTGTATTCCTCTACTTCATCGGCTTGGCGCTCCAAGGACGATGTGCCTGAATCGCCACTGCCGTAAGGGAATTTGCTTTCCCAATCTCCGGGGACGTTTTTGTTGGGAACGGCGATTTTAAGCAATTCGGTTTCGGTGGCGACGCGTTCGGTTTTTAATTTTTTTTCAATTTGCCTGAGCGATTCTTTAGTTGATTTTTCCATTGGTTTTCTATGTGTCCAACCGCCGCAATCGCGGTGGCATCATATTTAAATAAAAAGCGCTTTACGCGGCCTTTGCCTTCATTCTACAAATTTCTTGTTATTTTGGCAATTGGCTGAATATCTTGCTCATAGAGTTGTTGGAGGTGGCGAATATGAAGTATTTTTGCTGATAAATCGCCCAGGAGATTGCGAATTCGTCTTCCGCGGGAAGAAAATTCATTAATCTGTATGTCGATCCGTCTGCCGCGCCGGCGTTGTTGAATTTAAGCGTCGCGGGCTCAACTTGAGTTTTTCGGCCTATGAGTCTGAAGAAATTGTCGGTATCTTGCGCGATACTTCCCTCCCATCCGCTCATCGCTGTCTCTGTGAGATTGGAATTGGCGGCTTGTGCGACAAAACCAATCCGGTTTTTCCCATTATTGGCATAAATGAAAAATTCACAATCATTATCTATGGAATTGTAAAAAATCGAAGGTGTGTTTATTTTATAGATATTAAAAAGTTCTTTCAATCCGATTTTTTTGCCGGTAGTCCTGTTTTGGATTGATAAGCCGTAATAACCGTTGGCGTCAAATTTCTTGCGCAAATAAGGAGAGATCAAGTTTGGGATATTGCTCGGATCATCAGTATAAATTTCAATTAGCGACACGGTTGCCAATATTGTTTGATCCGTATCCGGAATTTCATCGACGGGTTTTGTTTTTACGTCGTTTGTTGTTGTGTCGGGGTTTTTGACGACCTGTTCATCGCTGTTTTTGCTTAAGATAATTATCAAGGCTATTCCCAAAATGCCGGTTATGGCGAATATTACCAGCATTCTTGCTAAAAATTTATTTTTTCCGGCTTTATTAATTGGTTGGCTTTTGGTTGTTTGAGGGTAATCGGCGGGAACAGCGGCGTTGGTTGCTGTCGGTATGGTCGTTTTCTTAATTTGTTGCCATCGATTTTCCGGACTTGCCGTGCCGACGGGTTTGGATTCGGCAATTTTGCGTGATTCTTGGACCGCCGTTTCGACCGCCGCCGTTTTTGATTCAATTTTTTGTTCCAACTCCCTGGGCGGGGTTTTTTGCTCCGGCTGTTTGCTCTTTGCTAAATCTTCTCCTGGAAATGTGCGGATATTTTTTGCGGGCGATGATTCCACTTGTTCCCGATAAACGGCGGCGGTTTTTGATGGTTCATTGCTATTCATTAAATCCGGTTGTTTTCTTTTTGCTTCTTGTGTTGGTTCGTTTTTTACGCTGTCGTTGTGTTCTTGCGCGGGTGTTTCGGGTTTATTCTGCTCACTGGATTTTTTATTATTGCTTGCTTCGGTTTTTAGTAAAATATCGTTTGTTGTTTGCTCGGACATTTCGCTTGTTTTCGGCGCAATCTTGTTTTCAGTCTTCGCGCGTTCTTCTTGGATTTGTGTTTTTTCGGAGCCGGTAGCGGGTGTTGGCTTTTGGTTTTCAGCGTTTTTTACGCCACCGGTTTCTTGTGCCGGTCTTTGAGCCGGGGGTCGATTCTGGGCTTGTTTTTGCTGGCTTGCCGTTTCAAGAGACGGAGATGTCTTTGGGTCTTCTTTTTGCTCTTCTTTGGCTTGCGTAATGTTTTCCAGGATATTTTGATTGAATTTGACGTTGTTTTCTTCCAGCAAGCGGCGAATTGTGTCGCGCAACGCGCCAACCGGCGCTCCGTTTTTTTCCAAGTCAATTTCCGCCGCCGTGATTTTGCTTTGGATTTTGTCTATTTTACAATTGACCTTTTCAATTTTTTCTTGCAATGTTTTTACTTTCGTTGCGGCCTCTTTGAATTTTTCTTGGCCTTCCCATTTTGCTTTTACAATTGATTTGAGTTCGCTGCTTGCTTGCCATCGCGATTGTTCAACCCTTCTCTTTTCCGATGGATCGGTAGTTTGTTTTTCTTGTTCTTCAATTGCATTGAGGTGGTTGCCAAGGGAAGTTTCTTTTTGGGAGAGCTGGGCAAGATTTTTTTCCGCTTCGTTTTTTTTGCCTGCCGCGATATCAATATCCGGAGCCAAAATTTCTTTTTCCTTGATTATTTCTAAAATTTCTTCTTCGGATTTGTTTTTTTCCGCGGCAAATCGCACCAAACCTTCTTGACCGGAAATATCGGCGATAGCCTGTTTGATTGATTTAAATTCATTTTCTTTGTTGAGGATTTCTGTGTCAATATTTTGCGCTTCGGCTAAAATTTTGTTGATACGGTCTTCCACCGCCCAGCGCTGTTTTTCAATATCTTTGCGCTTGTCTTCGGTTTCCCAGATTTTTTGTTTTAAAATTTTTTCCTGATCGGGGGTTGTGTTTTTGGCAAGATTTTCTTTTTCTGTTGCGGCCTTTTTTTCAACTTCACGCTCCCGTTCTTCAACGGTGGCCAATTCGCTGTTTTTTATCATTGCGATCTTGCTTTCCAGGACTCGCCTTTTTTGCTCCAACGGAGCTTTTTGCGTTGGAAGCGCCTCTAACTCTTTTTCTTGTTTTTCTTTCTTTTCCCGCAGCTTGGAAAGAAGAATTCGCAAAACCGCCTGCAAGTTGTTGGCGGCTTTTAGCTCTTCGGCAAGACGCTGTTCTTGTTCGCGTTTTTTCTGTTCTTCGGCGGCTTT
>CAZFZI010000032.1:3828-7466 GCA_964523275.1 uncultured Candidatus Saccharibacteria bacterium | reverse complement strand
GGCCAGGAAGCGGGCGCGCTTCACCGCCTGGGCGATCTGCCGCTGGTGTGTGGAGCAAGATCCGGTCTTCTTCTTGGGGCGGATTTTTCCCATGCCCGAGGTGAAATGCTGTAAGATTTCGGTGTCTTTGTAATCAATTGTTTGAACGTTTTTTTGACAAAAATAGCAAGCCATGTTTTTTAAAATCTAAAATTCAATCTCAAATGATAAATAAAATCAAAATATTAAATTTAAAATCAAAACAAATACTATGAATTCTGTTTTATAATTTGATTTTGAATTTAGAATTTTGTTTATAATTTATCATTTATAATTTAATTTTTTAATAATTAGAAGGGAATGTTTTTCACATCAATATCGCCGTCTTCTTCAATAATGGGGACGTCAATTTCATCCGCGGGTTTGTTCGCGACGGGCTGTTCGGGTTTTGCCGCCGGTGATGCGAATCTTTCCGCCGGAGGCTGGTAATTGCCGCTTGATTCGCCGCCGGACGGACGCGGTCCCAATTGCATTGTTTCGGCGACAATTTCGGTGCGGTAGCGCTTGTTGCCGGCTTGGTCTTGCCAGTCGCGGGTTTGAATGCGGCCTTCAAACATTGCCAGCGATCCTTTTTTGAGGTATTGACCGGCAATTTCGGCCAGCCGTCCGAAAAGCACGAGATTATGGAATTCGGTTTTTTGCTGGCGCTGGCCGGAAGCTTTGTCGGTGTAAAAGCTGTCGGTTGCCATCCCGAAATTCGCTACCTGCTGGCCACTGGGCAGAACCCGGATTTCCGGGTCGCGCGTGAGCCTTCCGATTAAGAATACTTTGTTTAAATTCATCAAATTTATAAAATCCTAAATTCTAATATCTGAATCCTAAATAAATTCAAAATTCAAATTTTTAAATCCAAAACAAGGATATATTTTGCTTTGAGTTTTTAATTTTGATATTTGGATTTGTTTAGAGTTTAGGATTTAGAGTTTTTATTTATTTGAGGATTTCGTCCAGTTTTTCTTCAATATCGCGCAACTCGGCTTTGAGCTTGGTTTTCCGCTTGGGTTTGGCCGGTTTTTCTTCGGTCTTGCCGCTTGCTTCATCCGCCGGTTTGGCCGGTTTTTCCTGATCGTCCGCGATTTCGGTTTTTTCCGATTTCATCGCTACTGCCGCCGGTCTTTCGCGCCGGGTTGCCTTCTTTAATTTTTCCGGATCGTAGGCGATGATCAAGCCACGCAAAATACTCTCAATTGTGTCAGTTTCTTTTTTGAAAGCAACGACGTTTACGGCATCGGATTGGAACAAAATAGTGTTTACGTAGGCTACGTCTTGCTTTTTGATTTGGTAGGCCAGCCGCTTTTTGTAGGCCTTGGACAAATCAACGATAACGCCATTTTTGGCAGTGATCATTTCCGCTAGCTCTTCACGGAGTTTTTGTGCCGCGTCTTCGGGCATATCTTGCCGCGTTAAATAAGTGTATTCGTAATACTTCATATAATTAGCTCCCTTTACCGCCTTATTATGGGCCAAGCGTATTTTTGGTTCGCTTGAGGCGGTGTTGAGGTGAGATTATATTAGCAATAAAATCGCGATTCGTCAATAATTGGAGAAATTTTCTATTTCTGGTAAAATGCTAAAAGCAGATGAAAAAATAGAAAAATTTTATGATCAAAGACAATATTTTCCGCGGTTATGATATTCGCGGCACATACCCTGATGAATTGAACGATAACGCGGTTTATTGGACAACAAAAGCTTTTTGCGTCCTTTATCCGCATATGCGCCAAGTTGTCTTGGCACGCGATCCGCGGCCAAGCTCTCCGGCGCTGGCCGAGGCTGCCCGCCGCGCCTTTTTGGAGGCCGGATGGGAAGTGATCGATCTGGGCATTGCGCCCGATCCGCTGTGGTATTTCGCGATCATGCATTATGGATATGACGGGGGGCTG
This sequence comes from uncultured Candidatus Saccharibacteria bacterium, assembly GCA_964523275.1. Classification (GTDB taxonomy): domain Bacteria; phylum Patescibacteriota; class Minisyncoccia; order Minisyncoccales; family UBA5738; genus UBA5738. The sequence goes on along the minus strand of CAZFZI010000032.1, from coordinate 5,544 downwards.
ATGATCTCCGGATCTCACAACCCTTCACATCACAACGGATTAACCTACCATGCTCGTAAAACCGCCGATGTTGCCAGCGAAGAATTAATGGGCGAATCTTTGCAAGAATTGCGCCACGAAGCGCAAAAATTGGAAGCCGAAAAAGCATCCGGATCACCTTCGGGGAAATTGATTGAGTTTGATCCATCACAGGAGTACATTGATTATATTGCCTCAAAAATTAAATTCCGACGGCCGCTGAAAATCGTTTTGGACACCGGTAATGGCGCGTGCGGCTATTTGCCCGAAAGGTTGTTTAAGAAATTGGGATGTCAAGCGGAAACGATCTATGGCGAATTTGACGGCAGTTTTCCGCATCATTTGCCCGATCCTTATGTTGAAGCCAATCGCAAGGATCTTGAAAAAAAAGTGATTGAAACCGGCGCGGATATGGGATTTATCTATGATACCGATGGCGATCGGGTGGGGATTGTTGATAATCGGGGACGGGCGGCCAATGGCGATGACACTCTGCTGGTTTTGGCGCGCCAGGCGCTGGCGCAAAAAGCCGGACCGGTGGTGCATTGCATGCGTGCGTCCAAAGCGTTCATTGATGATGTGCGCCACAGGGGAGGAAAAACGATATTTTCGGTATCGCATCATAACGCGATTCGTGAAAACGTTAAAAAGAGCAACGCGGTGTTTGGCGGAGAAATCACTTTCCACTACGCGTTTCCCTTGGATTATTATTTGGTGGATGACGCGGTGTTCGCGTCGGTGAAGCTGGCGCAGGCGGCTTCCGACCAAGATGATTTTGCCGCCTACGTTGATTCTTTGCCGCGCTATTTCGCCAGTCCGGAATTGAATGTTAAATGTGCTGATGATGTTAAGTTCAAAGTGATTGCCGGGTTACAGGATTATCTGTGTGAAAATAAATATGATTTCATTGATATTGACGGCGCGCGGATAAATTTTGAAAACGGCTGGGCGCTGGCGCGCGCGTCAAACACCGCGCCGGTGATCAAATGCAAATTTGAGGGCAAGACTCCCGAGGCGCTGGTTGAAATAGAGAAAAAAGCATTAAAAATCTTCGCTGATTGCGGCGTTCCGATCGTTGAGGAACATTATAAATTTTTAAATTTGGAAATTAGAAATTAGAAATTCTTGGCCCAACAAAAAATCCCTTCAAGGGATTTTTTTGTTGGGCCAAGGCGTTAGACCCATGGCGGTTTTAACTTCGTGCATGGTGGCTGACGCGATGGATTGGGCTTTTGTCGCCCCGCGGCTTAAAATATCATTAATATAAACTTCGCGGGTTAGCAGTTCCTTGCGCTTGCGCCGCAAAGGTTCCAGATATTCAATTAGCGCCTGTGCGGTTTGCTTCTTGAATTCGGCATAGGTTTTACCCTTTAATTCGGTTTCCAGCTGGCTTGTTTTTTTACCCGATATCAGTGAGTTTATCGTCAGCAGGTTGGAGATGCCCGGCTTTTTTTTGGGATCAAACTTTATTGTTTTTTGCGTGTCGGTGACCGCTGCCATTATTTTTTTGGTAATTGATTCCGGTTCTTCAAAAAGCCCGATGCACCCTTTTGGGTTGCCGGTTTTTGACATTTTTTTCTCCGGCTCGGCCAAAGACATTATCTTTTGGCCTTCGGAAAGAATATCCTTGGGCTCTTTTAAGACATTACCAAAATGGTTGTTGAAATAGCGGCAAATTGCGCGCGTCAATTCCACATG
>CAZFZI010000032.1:1410-3728 GCA_964523275.1 uncultured Candidatus Saccharibacteria bacterium | reverse complement strand
ATCGCGCCGAAATAATTTCCCAAATGAATGTCGCCCGTGGGGCGAATACCGCTAAATATTCTCATATTTAATAAATTCTAAGCACTAAATAATAAATTCTAAATAAATTCCAATTTCAAATTTTTAAATTCAAGACAAGGAACCTTTTTGTTTTTAATTTTTAGATTTTGATATTGTTTAGGATTTATCCGCCGAAGGCGGATGCGCCTTCGGCGCAGAAATTATAATTTAGGGTTTGTTGTTGAGATTATATCTCAATAATGACGGGCAGGATCATTGGCCGTCTTTCGGTTTTGGTGAACAAAAAGTCGCTGATTTTGTTGCGGATTTCATCTTTCACGTAGGTCCAGTTTACCGCGCCGTTTTTGGCTGCCGCCCGATCGATGATTTCCACGGTTTTGTTGCGAGTCTCTTTGAGCAATTCTTTTGATTCGCGCAAATAAACAAACCCTCGCGAGATGATATCGGGAGACCCTTTCACTTTGCCGGTGATCCGGTCAATCACGGCAACGATCACGAACATTCCGTCGTGCGCCAGCACTTGTCGGTCACGCAGAACTACTTCGCCGATGTCGCCCACTCCCAATCCGTCCACCATCACATAGCTTGAAGGCGCGGATTCTTTTTCCAGCGAGATCTTATTTTGGTCCAGTGTGATTATCTGTCCGTTTTCGGCGATAATAATGTTGTTTTCGGGAATTCCCACGGATTTAGCCAAATCGGCATTGGCAACCAGCATTGAATACTGGCCGTGGATGGGCACAAAGAATTTTGGTCGCATAAGGCGCATCATTTCCATTAATTCTTCTTGCTTGGCATGTCCTCCCGCGTGAATATCCATCATTTTATAATGATAAACGCGCACGCCTTGCCGCAAGATATCGTCTTTTAGGTTTTGCACGGTGCGCTCATTGCCCGGGATAACCGAAGAAGAAAAGATTACCGAATCGCCCTTTTTAAAGCGCAGAAACCGATGCTCGCGATTGACAATTTTCATCAGCACCGCGTCGGCTTCGCCTTGCGCTCCGGTGCAGATTACGGTGATTTGTTCATCGGGATAATTGGCGGTTTCGTTCAATTGAATGAATGTCCCTTTGTTGGCGCTGATATATTTTAACTGTCGGCAAACTTCAACATTGTTTTTCAAGGAATAGCCGTCAACGGCAACCTTCCTCCCGTATTTTTCCGAAAGATGGATTAATTGTTGGATGCGGTTTAACAGAGAGCCGAATGTTGCCGCGATAATTCGGCCGCCGGACTCTTGAAAAATTTTTTCCAAATTTTGAAAAATTTCTTGTTCTGAAAGCGAATGGCCGGGTTCTTCGGCGCCGGTAGAGTCGGAAAGCAAAAGCAAGATTCCCCGGTCGCCGATGGCGCGCAACCGATTAAAGTCGGTGGGTTTTTCGTTAACAGGATTGTCGTCAAACTTGAAATCTGAAGTGTCAATCACATTGCCCACTGGTGTTTGCACAAAAATTCCGTAGTTATCGGGGATGTTGTGATTGAGCCGAAAAAATTCGGCGCAAAACGGTCCCAAATTTATTCGTGTGCCGTCTTGCGCGGTTTCAATATCCAATTTCGGGCAACTCGGAAAATCATCCTGACGCTTCAAAATAATCGCTCTGGCAAGAGGCGAGGCAATCAGCCGCAATCCCGGATGCCAAATTTTTTCAATGATATAAGGTACCGCGCCGATATGGTCATAATGACCATGTGTAAATACCACACCGACGATATTTTTCGTTTTATTTTTTAAATAATCAATGTTGGGAATAATGTAATCCACGCCGGGCATATCTTCACCGGCCATGCGAAAACCCACATCTATGATTAAAATAGAATTTTCATATTCCAACAACGTCATATTTCTGCCGACCTCTCCCAATCCGCCCAAGGGAATCACTCGCAATTTTTTATCACCAGCCGGCCAATTGCCGTTGCTGTTTTGGTTCTGTGCCGGAGATTGCCGGCGGCGATGTGTTTGAAATTGCCGTGTCTTTTTATTGCGATTTGCATTATCTTTTTTTGCCAGCGGCGGTTTTGGCGCAACCGCGGAGGCTTTATTATCTTTGATATTTTTTTTCCGGTCGTCAATATTGCTTTGCGGCGGTTTTGGCGGCATAATTGATCCGCCCAAAATATTTTCCAGTGCGCCGTCAAAAGAAGACGCCGGAGATTTGGCGGGTTTGCCGCTCGATTTCCGGCGATTATTGCCGGAGGCGTTTTTTTGTCTGAAATCCATTTGTTTGTTTTTTTAAAAATCAGCGTTTGGCAGATGCGATGATTATGCCGCGTTTTGCAAAAAGCGCTTATTTTTT
>CAZFZI010000032.1:0-1310 GCA_964523275.1 uncultured Candidatus Saccharibacteria bacterium | reverse complement strand
TTATGAGAATTAAATATTGTGCGGGCAGGAGGGGTTGAACCTCCATGGATGTTATCCACACGGCCCTGAACCGTGCGCGTCTGCCAATTCCGCCATGCCCGCAAACCCCGCAAAGCGGGAATTTCTAATTTCCAATTACTAATTTCTAAATAAATTCAAAATTATAAATTTAAAATTTTAAGCGGAAAACAAAAATCCGGCTTTTTTGCTTTTAATTTTAGATTTAAAATTTTAGATTTGTTTGAAAATTGAAAATTAGAAATTGAAAATTTGGTTGCGGCTATTCAAGCCGCAAGTTCTTGATGTATTCCTTTATGTCTTTGGAAAAATTCGGATGATTCAGCGCGAATTCAATCACGGTTTTTAGATATTCGGCTTTATTGCCGGTGTCATAGTATTTGCCGTTTTTGATTTCGCAGGCATATACCGGAAACCCGCCTTGTATCATCTGGTTGATTGCGTCAATCAACCAGACTTCGTTGCCTTTGGAGGGTTCCAATTTTTCAATCACATCAAAAATTTCGGGAGGGAGGATATAGGCTCCATGCGTGGCAAGGTTGGAAGGGGCCTCGGATGGTATCGGTTTTTCCACGATTTTTTTAATGCGGAAAATGCCGTTTTCCACGGGTTCCATATCGGCAATGCCATAACGGGAAACGTTATCTTGCGATTCAATACGCACCCCCGATATTACTGCGCCGCCATATTTTTTATGCGTATCAATGATTTGTTGCAGACGCGGGGGATTGGCCATTATGAACTCATCACCCCACATCACCGCGAAATATTCATCGTTAATCGCGGGTTTTGCCGCTAAAACCGGCATCGCATTGCCGTAATGGTCGCTTTTTTGCCGGATATAGAGAAAATTGGCCATCTTGGCAATTTCTTTTATTGCCACCAATGACTCGGTTTTTCCTTGCGCTTCCAAAAAATTTTCAAGATCGCCGGATCGGTCAAAATGATCTTCAATGGCCCGTTTTTGTCCGCCGGTGATTAAGATCACGTCTTTGATGCCGCTGGCCACCGCTTCTTCAACGACATATTGAATAACCGGTTTGTCAATGATCGGGAGCATTTCTTTGGGCATTGCTTTGGTAGCGGGCAAAAAACGCGTGCCCCATCCGGCGGCGGGGATTACCACTTTGGTGATTTCACGATTGTCGTTGTCGGTTGATTTCATATGTTTTTTTCAACAAAAGGTTTTCCTCTAATAAGGAAATAAAAACAGAGATATTTTTTCGGCGTTAACCGTTTTTTTGTCTGATTATCGCCATTATAGCGTTATTGGGTTATTAAATCAACTGCCA
>CAZFZI010000031.1:0-7530 GCA_964523275.1 uncultured Candidatus Saccharibacteria bacterium | reverse complement strand
CTTTTTTAGCACTTCCACATAGGCATATTTCACGCCGAAGTTTTTTGCTTGTTCGTAGGTGGGAAACCAAATGTCAAAATGATAGCCACCTTTGCGCCAATGCATCCGGTCTTGGACCGAAAACACTTTATCGCCGAACAATTCCGGAATCCGAATCTCGGTGTCAAAGGGCAATCCGTTATTGGCGACGATACCGTCACGGACATAAGTGCCGTTGGCAGTGATAAACGGCGTGCTGTCGGTTTGCGCCACAGTGCTGGAATAGGCCGTCAAAACCACCCTTATCCGCTGAGTTGCCTCTTTGGACACCGGGACAGTGCTGTTCTTGGAACAAACGGCAGGGCCTTTAACTTCCAAAAAAACGGCGCGAGAAATCATTTTTCCGCAAAATTTAAATTCCGCGGCATCGCCATAAACCACCAGCTCTTCGGCTGTTTGAGCCTTGGGCGCGGATGGCACCTCTTGAGCCTCAACGCCGTTAAAGCGCAACCCCAGCCACAAGCCATAGACAATTCCCAATATGAAAATGAACAAACTTTTGCTTAAAACCGGCAAGCTGAAACAAATACGCATAACATAATCGGTCATAGATGCCTTTCTATACCGCTGTTAGGGTTTTTTGACCTCTAAACGCCCGCAAAATCCTTTCCGGACGCCAAACCCGCCTATTCATCGCGACGCCGTAAATCCTATTATATATCCCTATTTTTGTCAAGGCTAAAAGCACATTCAAATCAATTTAATTTGCCGCGGAAAAATCCCGCGACACATTGGTTTATTTCTTGGAAAATTCTTCCAAAACCGCCGCCTTGTCGCTCCACGTAATTTTTTTGCCTCCGGCAACGCACATTGAATCTTCACATCCTTTCCCGGTGATTAAAACCGCGTCGCCGGCATGGGCATATCCCAATGCTTTTCTGATCGCTTCCCGCCGATCGGCTATTTTTTCCGAACCCTCGGCGGCCGCGGCAATTTGATCAATTATCGCTTCCGGATCTTCATCATAAGGGTCCTCATTGGTTACAATCACCCGGTCGCAATATTGTTTTGCCAAACCGCCCATAACCGGGCGCTTCCATCTGTCGCGGCCGCCGCCGCATGATCCCAACACGCAAATCAATTTGCCGGCGCCAATGCCATCTTTTATTGTTTGATAGGCTTTTTCCAGTGAATCGGGAGTAACCGCGTAATCAACAAAAACGGCAAACGGATCAAAAAGCACCCTTTCCATACGCCCGGATACCGTCTCCATTTTTTTCAGCGCTTTTTGGCAAATATCAAGCCCGACTCCCTGCGATCGCGCCACGCACACCGCCGCCAGCGCGTTATGGATATTGAATTTTCCCGGCAATTTCAAATTGAATTCGCGGCCATCAATCTCAAACGACGATCCGGATAGGAATGTTTTCGCATCACGCGCCCGCACAATATCAATAGCATCGGCCGCGGCGCCAAAATTAATTCCGTAAACATATTTTTTTGCCGCGGCAAACTTGGCAAAAAAATCGTAATTGGCATCATCGCCGTTTGAAACATGAATTTTGCGGCACGCGGCAAAAAGCTTGCCTTTGGCCGCCAAATAATTTTCAAAACTCCCATGCGATTCAATGTGCTCCGGGGTCACATTGGTAATAACCGCGGCCTCAAAATCAATGAATCGGTGCCGATGCTGTTTTATGCCTTCCGAACTTACCTCAACCACCGCATATCGGCAATTCGCGGCAACGGCTTGGCGCAAAAATTTTTGCAAGGCAAAACGGCCGGGCATGGTCATTCGCGAACGGTTTTGCCATGTTTTGCCGCCAATCTCAAATTCAATTGAAGAAGAAAGCGCGGTTTTGTGTCCGGCCTCTTTTAAAATTTTGACGATCATCAACGCCGTGGTTGACTTGCCATTGGTGCCGGTCACGCCGATAACCTTTAATTTTCGGGACGGAAATCCGCAAAAAACCGCGCCAAAAAACGCTATCGCAAAATGATAGCCCCTTATCACAACTTCAGGCAATGCCTTTTTGGCAATCGCTTTCATCCTGTTTGCGGTAATCATAATGCTGATTATAGCCAAAACCCTTGCAAAAATCAAAAAAAATGATATGATTCGTTTTGTCGTTGGAAAATACCATTTTCCTGATTTTCCATCTTTCTTTAATTTTTAATTTGAAATTATGCCAATCATAAAATCCGCAAAAAAAGCCCTGCGCCAGAACATCAAACGCCGGGCGAAGAACAAAGCCGTTAAACGAAATTTGAAATCAACCGTAAAAGAAATCCGCGCGCTTGTCGCAAGCGAAAAAACCGGCGATGCTCAAAAAAAACTTCCCACGGTCTACAAGGTAATTGACAAAGCCGCCAAAACCGGAATCATCAAGCGCAATTCCGCGGCACGCAAAAAATCAAGCATCGCCAAGCTTTTGACCAAAACAAGCGCATAAAAAAATCTCCCGCAAGGGAGTTTTTTTTGACGGCTACATTGCCGCAATCAGCAAATCAAGACCGGCGGACGCGTCAATTTTACCGGTCTTAATATCAAAATCCGTTTGGCGGATTTGGCGATAGTATTCCTTTAATTGATCCAAATCAAACTGCCGCGCCTGCCGCACGGATTTGGAAAACACATAAGGGTGGATTCCCAACCGAACCGCGCCTGCCGAAACGCACGATTTCACCAAAAGCAGATTCTTAAATTGCGCGGCGATCATCGTCAAAAGATAAAGGGGATGATCCCCTTTTTGGACATGCCGCTTAATCATTTCAATCGCCCGCTTTTTGCTCCGATCGGCAATAGCGTCAACAGTTTGGAAAATGTTATTTGACGATATTGCACAAACATTTTTTTCAACATCAACGGCAGTGATTCGCCGGCCCGCGGCAAAATGAACTATCTTTTGAATTTCGTTGTAAACATGCCAAAGGTCGTTGCCGGCGCGAAGAGCCAAAACCGGCGCAATGCTTGCTCCTTCGGAATGTCCCAACTCGGCAAATTCTCGCGCAATCCATTGCTCCAACCGCACGCCATCAAGAGGTAAAAATTCCTGCGCTTGGCCGTGTTTGGCCATTGCTTTCAAAAAACGATCTGCTTTTAAAACCTTGCCTTCCTGATAGAACAAAATATTATGAACCGACGCGGCAATTTCATCCATTCCGTCAAGCAATCCTTCTTTAAAATTTTTGTTGGCAATCGGATTTTTAACAATAAAAAATTTTTTCTCGCCAAAAAGCGATCTCTGACGCAATCCGGTAAAAAAAATATCTTGCCGATTATCCGCCCCGTCAAAAACCGCAAAATCCAATCCCTTGGACCGGCCATTGTATTCAGCAACTATTTGCTCTAATTTGCGGCTTAGCCGGAATGTGTCGGCGCCGTAAAGAAAAATCAACATAAAATAAGAAATTTTAAAACCATGTTCCAATAAGCCTCAATTAGACCAAACACAAAAAATCCGGTTATCGTCATATCGGATAAATGGCGCGTATTCATCTTCTACTTAATGATATTGCGCACTTTCTCAATAATTTCTCCAGGGGTGAAATGCGCCTTGATAAGATAGTCCGTCGCTCCCAAGTTTAACCCTTTGTCCACGTCCTCTTTTTGGCCAAGATTTGACAATATGATCACCGGAATGGAAGCGGCAAAAGGATCTTCTCTTTTTTGCGACAATACCTCAAACCCGTCAATTCCGGGCAAAATCAAATCCAAAAGCACCAACTCCGGCCGGGCATCTTTAATTTGCTGCAACCCCTGCTCGCCGTCCGCCGCTTCCAAAACATCATAACCCTCGTTTGATAATTTTTTAACAATCAATTCCCGCAGAAATTTGTCATCTTCCACAATGAGAACTTTTTTTGCCATAGATAATTACTCTTTAATGTATTTTTGGATTTTGTCCGCCACCTCTTTGGGATCAAATTCGGTTTTAACCAGCCAATCGGCCGCGCCCAGTTGCTTGGCTTTTTCCAATTCAAGCGGCTGGCCCGAATTGGAAATGATAATCACCGGTATTTTTGCCAATACGGCATCTTTTTTCATTTCCGCCATAACCTCAAACCCTCCCATGCGCGGCATCACAATATCAAGCAAAACCAAATCGGGAACACTCTGCTTCATTTTTTCAATCCCTTCTTGGCCGTCCATCGCCAACAAAACATCATAGCCAATACTAACAAGTTTTTTGCTCAGAAGCTTAATAATAAGCTCCTCGTCTTCAATCAATAAAATTTTTTTCATACGCTTTTTCAAATTATAACTCTTGGCAAGAAAAGAAGCAAATCAATTTTTGATAATCGGTTTTTCCGCCGGCGGCAAAAGGAAAGAAAACGTCGTGCCCTTGCCCTCCTCGGAAGAGAACCAAACTTTGCCGCCATGAGTTTCCACAATATTTTTGGCGATAAACAGCCCCAAGCCGGTACCCTCGGTTTCCGTTCTAACCGCATTGGCGCTACGGAAATATTTTGTGAAAATTCGATCCTGCTGATTTTTTGGAATTCCTATCCCTGTGTCCTTCACGGATATCTTAACGTTGCCGTCTTCTTGACCTATTGAAATAAAGACGTCACCGCCGGATAGCGTATATTTTATCGCGTTTTCAATCAAATTGGAGACCACCAATTTAATTTTTTCAACATCAACTTTCACTGCCGGAATAATATCATCAGACTTTTTAAAATTCAATTTCAATTTTTTCTGAGCGGCAATGTCATCATACACCGCCACCAAACCGCGGACAATCTCTTCCATATCGGCAATTGTGATATCATAAAGATGCCGGCCTTCTTCAATCCGGGTAACGTTCAACAAATCGTTGATCAAATTGATCATCCTTTCGTTGGATTTATAGGTTTTTTCCAAAAACTCGCTTTGTTCTTCGCTGATAGGGCCCAAATCGCCGTCCAAAATCATTCTCAACGTCCATTTAATGGCCGATATCGGAGTGCGCAATTGATGCGCCGCAATGGAAACAAATTCCGTCTTCATTTTTTCCACCATTTTTTCGCGAGTAATATCGTGAACAATCAAAAGCGTCCCAATCTTATCCGCGCGACCGGCCACTTCCAAAGAGCTTACTTCAAACACGGCTTTTTCGCTCAAAAAAAGCTCTTTGCGAGAAATTTCCCGCAATGCGCCGTCAAAAAGCTCCGCTAACGGCGCGAAACCGGTAATCTGCGCCAAATCAACAATTTTTTTGCCGATTAGACCCTTGCTTTCTTTTTTATCAATACCAAAATAAAGCTCCATTTTGGGATTAACCAGCGCCAAACAATTGCGCGCGTCAAAAAACGCCAGGCCATCGGCAAAGTTGGTGATAATCGCCAACGTTTTCTCTTTTTCTTCCTCCGTGCGCCTGCGCAAATCTTCCATATCTTCAAGCATATTCATTAATGCTACGCGCGAATTCTCCGATTCCTCAATTTTTTGCCGCAATTCGCGTGTGCGGTCTTTAACCTCTTTTTCCAACCCCGCGGCTAATTCGCGCAATGCTTTGGTTTTGGCGCCAACTCTGATTTCCAAAACATTTTTAGCCTCTTCCAACTGCGCTTTCGTTTCGTTTAATTCGCGAATCTCATTATCTTCGCGGCGACAAACCGACACAGCCTCTTTGTTGCGCAAGCATGACCGGTTTTGCGATTGTCCCGCCCCATCCTTTGGCAACCCGGCCGGCCGCGGACAAGAAATACTGTTTTTGGCGATTGATGATCCTTGATCCATTGTTTTTAAACGTTTGAACAATTATTAAATTCTGTTATTTTCGGCAATTATCCGTCTCAAAATTTTCACAATGATCGGCTGTTAGGCAATTTCTCAACAGTATCGTCTTGTTTTTTGCCGTCACCGCCAAGCCGCGCGCGCAACCGCTCAATTTCTTCTTTTAATTCTATCATTTTTAATTCGCGACCGACAGTAATCCTTTGAAAAATTTCCAAATCTTTAATTTTTGACTCAAGGTCGTTGGTGCGCTCAATAACTTTTTCTTCCAATGTTTGATTCAGCCCTTCCAACTCCTTTGTGCGCGCTTGCACGCGCACTTCCAAAACCGCGTTCATCTCTTCCAAATTAAGCCTGACGCGCTCCAATTCTTGTGTTCTTTGGGCCACTTTTTGCTCAAGCATTTCTTTTTCGCGGTACTCTTTAATGGTGCTCTGTACCAAGACATAACCAAAAATGCAAAAAAGCACAAAAAGCACAATCAAAAGTGCTTGTTGCCACAAAAATTCAACAAAGATTGGCATCACCAACAAGCTTGCCCCCATCAACCCCACAAAAACTTCCACCAATATAATTTTAATGCCAAACAGCTTGTCGCGCGCCGCGTGATAAATAATGTAGCCCAGCAAAATCGCGATAACATAATCCGCAAAAATCGCAAAAAAACCGATATAACCCCACAATTCACCCAGCGCCGGCCCGATAATATTAAAAATTAAATTGAATGATCCAAAAACCGCCGCCGATAAAACGATCAATCGCCCTTTTTGGCGGTTTTGCGCATCGGCCAAACGGCGGTTGCGCGACATCTCCCAAAACGAAAGCGCCAGCGCCAGCGCCGCGGACACCGCGTAAAACCAAAACAACGGGCCGGCTTTAATCCAAACCGCGACCATCAAGCTTGGATCAAGCGCCGCTTCTTCAATAACCAAGGGAGTGAAAGAAACGATAAATAAAAACGTCCAAAGCGCGATGTTCAGATTGTTTTTTTGACGCTGTAATTCATTGAGAGGATTAGCCGCGGGAAAATTCAAAGAAAAAGAATAAAACATCGCGAAAAACATCGCGAGCAACGCAAGCACCCCCCTAAATGCCCACAAAGCAACATTTTGCGCGGCCTCAAACGGAAAAAGCACACCGGCTTGCGCGCTAACAAAATCAATATCAATCCAAAGCAAAATATAAAACACGCCCGCCAAAAACAAACGGCCCGGACGCGTGCGCCGATTTGCCGCGTATGCCCATAAAATCAATTGCAGACCCACAACATTAATCAGAAAAAACAACAGCTTGTTGATCAGCGCGGAAATATTGATGATGCTGATAAAATCCATGTGGCAACTATTAACAAATGATAATTTCACAATCCAAATCCATTGTTATTATAATAACACAAAAAAATCTCCGCAAAAATATTCCATCCCGCCTAAAAAATGTATCTGCTAAAACAACATGCCATTACGTCCGGCATTTTCTTGGGGCAAGCGCTTGGCAATACCGGAAAGTCCCATTTCCAAAAGCGCATGGCGAGGGCGCTTTCCGGCAAAATTTGTAAATTCGCATTTTTTCAAAACCGGCCCGACGGGCGCATCGCCGATCATTGTGGCTAATTTTTGAAATTGCAAAATTTTTTCGCGGTTTTGCAAAATAATTTCCTTCAAATGGTTGCCGCGCGCGCCGGAACCAAAACAAGACCCATCGTTTGACTTTTGCGCTTGGACAAGTGCGTTTTCCAAATTCTCGCACTTTTCCAAAATTTGCACCGCAGCCTTGGGCCCGATCCCCGGCGCGCCGGGGATGTTATCCGAAGCATCGCCGGCCAAAGCCTT
>CAZFZI010000030.1:0-7535 GCA_964523275.1 uncultured Candidatus Saccharibacteria bacterium | reverse complement strand
ATGCACGCGCCGTTTGAAATCGCGTCAAAGGCTGATATTTATTCGGCCTATTTGGCGTATAAAGCATTTTTTGAGGCAAAATAAGCAAAAGAACCAAATTTCAAGCATTTCTGCCTCCAGCGGGACCCCGTCTTTGGCGGTGGCAAATAATATTCAATATTCAAATCTCAATATTTAAAATTTAAATTTTGAATATTAGAATTCGCTTTGTGATTTGGTGCTTGGCGTTTGGAGCTTAATTTTATGAATACAAAAAAAATTATTGGCTGGGTTTTGCTAGCTGTTGGTTTGGCGGTCATTGGCACAACGATAAATTCATCATACCGGTATTTTACTGCCAAAGCGGATTTTCCGGCGGTTTTCAAATCTTCGCCGGCCGGCCAGGCGGCGGTTGAAAATAAAAACGTGCCAGCCTTGGATTTGCAGGCGCAAATGCAAGAAAGCGTCAATCTTGCCACACAGCAAGCAATTGCCGATATGTTGCCAACCGACGCAATCAACAAAATGCTTAATGCTGTTTGCTGGTCTATTTTTGTCGCGTTTATGGTTTACGCGGGGTTTAAGATTGCTGAAATCGGCGTTAAAATGCTTTCGTGAGTCGCGCAATCATTTATAATCATTTAATCATAAGATTATAAAGAATATGAAAAACGCCGCGCTATTGCGTGGCGTTTTTCAACAGACGAGCGGATTTTTTCAGTATGTTTTCCGGAGTCTCGTTTTCAAAATTACCCTTCAAATTATCTTTAAAAAGATAAGGGTAATTATTTGCCCGGCGGTATATTGAAAAAATTTCGTCAACGCCGGCAAAGACCAGCGGTGTGGTTTTTTTGGCTAAATGCCGATAAATTATTTTGTCGGCCATTTTGAAATATTTCAACAGGAGTTCTTTTTCGGTATCCTTTCCTTTTCCGTGGCCGTGGAATATTTCCGATTTTCCGATCGGCGCGCGGCCATGGCTTTGCAGGCTTTTTTCCGGGTCGCGCCCAGGCAAAAAATCCTTCGTGTGTTTGTGAAGGCCGCGGATTTCTATTTTATTTATTAACCCGCAATTTGCGGCCCAAAGGGTCAAATTGTTTTTGCCGGCGGCCAGCACAAAAAATTCATGGCATTTTTCCATTATTCTCAATGCGCGGGCAGTGTCAAACCCCTTGCCGACATAGACGCTTTGCTTGGGCGCCAAAGGCAATTCAAAATGGCGGATTGTTTTGGGCGCGGCAATGAAAAACGCTAAACCGGCGGCATCTGTTTTCCAAAAGAAATGATCTTGCGCCAAAACCCGGGCCGGTTCAAGAATTTTTTGAGCATAATTTTGGTCTCCTCCTCTGGCTGTTATTTTTTTTGCCGCGATTTTAAGCAAATTTTCCAGTATTACTCTGTCGTCGGATTTTTGCCGGAGAGTTTTTGAAAGCGGCATATAAATTGTTACGCAAGGTTCAATGGTTTCTTTCGCGAGTTCGTCTATGGTTTTTTGGTTTAGTTCAATTTTCATATTTTTTGTTTGAATTATGAGTTATTTGTGCCATGGACCAAGGACACAAACGCAAATCCTTCATAGATGTTTTCGTTAAAGGTATTATCGCCGGTTTTTTCAATTTTCACAACCGCGGTTTTAACGGGTGCCACAATAATTCCGCCGATTTCCAATTGCTTTTCCCAAGCATCGGGAATTTTTTCGGCCGCGGCCGATGCCAATATCCGATTGTAGGGTGCTTGCGGTTTGTAGCCTTGCGATCCGTCGCCGATCACACACTGGGTGGCGCGGGTTTTGGCAAAGCCGTATTTGGCGATGTTCTCCTTGCCAAATTCTGCCAGTGGCTTGATTCTTTCTATGGCCACCACTTTTCCTTTTGCGCCGTTTTGCGTTGCAATGTGCGCCAAAAGCGCTGTGGTCCATCCCGAGCCGTAGCCAATGTCCAAGATTTTTTGTCCGGGTCGCGGATCAAGTAGCTCCAGCATAAACGCAACGACCGCGGGCTGGGAAATAGTTTGCGCCCAGCCGATAGAGATTGCTTCGTTGATTTCGGCAATGATATGCCGATGCGGCAAATCCGCGGGCAAAAAATCTTTGCGTTTGATGGCTTTAAACGCCGCGATGATGCGCGGAGTTTTCAGGTAGCCGGAATTAATTAAATCGTCAATTAGAGCCATATTTTTGGCAAAAAAACAACGCCGCAAACAAAAAATCAAAAAGGTCGTTCCTCGGTGTAATCGCCGAGGTGCGACCTTTGCTTCACTTATTTGGATCATTTACTTTGCCCATGAAAAGAATGGCGCCGGTGTTATTGTGTGTGATGGCAAAAATAAACGGATGATCCGCGTTGAAAATCTTGGGTTGCGGTTGCGCCATGGGCGTGGCGGTGGCTCCTATCATTGCCACTCCGGTTGCCGCGGCGGCTTCGGTGCCTTCTTCGTAGACATCAATATACGCTTTGTGGATCACCAAACCAATATATAAATCGCGTTTGCCTGTCATTCCGGAAAAATCCGCAGTTTCAGGATTAAACGCGGCGGGCATTCCCATTGTTGAAAGCGCTTCGTTCATGTTATATGAGGTATCAAATTTGAATTTTGGCAAAGAAACGTTTACCAATTCTGTTTTTAAGACGTTTTTAATTGTGGCAAAATTTTGTGCCGTTAAACTGTTTTCAACAGATGCCATTTTTCCGTCTTGGGGCAAAATCGCGATCATTGATAAATCGCTATTTTCATATGGTAATTCCAAAACTTGATAATCGGCGGTTTCGGTATAATTATAATTTTTCTGTTTGTTCATCATCTGGCATTTGGTTTTTGTGCCGTTTAGCGTGGCGAAATCTTTTTCCCGGGTTGCTTCTTTTTCAAACGGAGTTGCCCATTTGCCCCTGAAATATACCGCGTTGGTTAACACCAGCCTTGTTAGGGGGTCCAACGATCCGGGAGCGAAAAGCTCAGGGATTTTTTGCGCGGTTCTGTCACTCACCCATTGGTTGATCGTGATGCGGGACTCTTCCAATTGATTGGCAAAATCAAGGTTTGTTGTTTTTCCATGATAGTATGTTTCCACGGTTTTTAAATAATTCTGGTCAAAAGAATAATCCTTTTGCGCCCAAAGCGCGTTGGCGGTGGAAAGCTGGTAGCTCGCGTTCTGCGGATTGATTTGTTCGTATAATTTGGCAAACGAGCCGATTCGGATTTGGTTCTCTTTTGGGAAATGGAAAACCGATTTCATTTCTTCTGCCGTCTGTCCGCGCGCGCCTTCATATGTCATTTGCAGGGCCGATGATATGCTATATGGCGAGAAAAACACATTGTCGTTAGTATCTTTATATTGGTTGTACAATTCAAACGCAAACTGGTTGGAGGCGTCAACCGTTGGCGATGAATCATTGGCAATTGAATATTCCGCAAACTCAACAGCGGATTCTTCGGGTTGGATTTGAATCGGCTCTTGGATAACAGCCGGTTCTTCAGCCGGGGCGATGTCGGGAGATTGCGGTTTCTCGCTGTCGGGGTTTTCCGGCGAATGATTTTTATTTTCAATGGCTATTTGGGGTTCATTATTTACCGGCGGCAACGAATATGATTGATAGGCAATCCATCCGGCGCCAATCGCGGCCGCGATTGTTATGCCCAATGCCGCCAATATAATAACAAGCACATTTCCCTTTTGGTCGTATTGCATATAATTTTGGTTATTTGTTTGTGTGAGAACATTATAACATAAAAAACAGCAAAACATTACCAGCCGCCCCCTCCTCCACCGCCCCCTCCTCCACCCGCACCGCCACTTCCCGAAGCTCCGGATGTTGTCCCGATATTGGAAGTGATTCCGCTTGAAAGATTGCTTATTTGCGAAGAAAAGCTGTCGGCATTAAAGTTCGCCATTGCTGTACCGACATACCACCCCGGGTGATAATCGGCAAAATATTCCTTGCCATAAATTTCTTCCATTTTTTTGATCCAAAGTTTGGTTATGCCAAACATTATTGCATAGGGCAGAAATTTTTCAAAAATGTTTTCCTTTTCGTTGAATCGGGCGCGGTAAATTTCCGCGGTTTCCATATATAATTTAAAACCTTTGATCCGCCAGTTGAGTTCGGCGCCGGATTGGGTGCGCTTGGGCATTAACACTCCAAAAACGCCGATAATTATTGCCGAGGCGATAATTGATACCGCTAGCCAAAAATTTCCTTTGGCGATTATCGCAAACCCTCCAAAAATCATTATCATCGCCAAAAAAATGAACCATCCTTTCAACGCCAATCCTTTGCCGTAGATCAGGTTTTTGTTTTTTAAATTTTCAATCCCGGCTTTTTTAATCGCGGGCAGTTCTTTGTAGAAATTATTTTTCAGCTTTGAAAGTAAAATTTCCGGGTTTGATCCGAATATTTTATCAATCATGATTGATTCCGATTTGTTGAGAGCGCTTGTTTTATTGCCGGTTTTCTTAAGGCGGAAATCTTGCTTGCCAAATATCCCCTTCTTGGGAATATCTTCAATGGTTATATGTTTCTTGACTGCCAGGTCCACGATTGTTGCGGTAATCAACGAATCCGAGAAACTTCCATTCTTTATCATAATTCCCATTTCCATGGGTGTTAAATTTTCCGGGATTTCAAATTCCGGAATCACGGTTTTATCAACTCGCGGGTCTTTGCCGTATTTATTCCAAATCCAAAAACTCAGAATAAAAACCAAGATTGGAATCAAAAGCCATATATAATTACCATATAATTCAGCTAATCCCTGTTTGTGGGGAATAATTATTCCTTTCGGAAAAGCAACTGAAGCGGTAATTTCCTGCCGCGGCGTTAAGGTTTGTTTTGATCTAATATGCAAAACATTATCGTTTGTCCATTCATAATCCGCTAAAAGGTTTTTATTTGTCCCCAAATCGCCGCTATAAAGATAAACTCGGGAGTTGGATTGATTGATGCCGGCCGGGAAAATAATATCGGTGCTAAATTTATCAATTTCCAGATCCCAAAAATTACCCAACAAATTCCAATACAATTCGTCAAAATTGTTATTTTGCGAACGGATCGCGTTTTTTGCCGAATATGTGATTTTGTATTCGTTTTCTCCGCGTACGGCCTTATTCGGGTCGCCGATTTTGAAAGTTATTGTATGGTTGAAATTATCCGTAGTTGCCGAATGTGGAATTTTATTGCCGGAAAAATCAGTGATACTGATTAAATCAATTGATGTTTTAATTATGCCGTTTTCGGTTTTGGTCTGCAAAGGCAATATCCGGAAAATTCCGTGTTTTTCCGGTAAGTTGCCGCAATCGGCAACAATCTTTTCCTCAATCAACAGCGACGAATCTTTTTGAACTTGTATTATCGTTTGGAAATCATTGACGTACCAATCGGTAATTCTGCTTATTTCTCTTGCTTGCGCTAAATGCGGCGATAACAAGATTATTGCCAAGAGTGTTAATAAAATTTTCATTATTTTTCCCATAGTTTAATTATTTACTTTATATGGTTTTGCGTGGGTCGGACCCACGCAACATTTTTAACTACTCTATTGTTAGTTTACCCAAAAACTCGCGGATACTACGCGTGATTAAAGCATCACGGCAAAATTCTTTATAATTTTCCAAGTTTTTGAACGTATCGGCAAAGCAATCTCTGTTAATAATGCCCAAATTACGTATTCCGAACGACTCGCCCAAACTGCAAAACGGATAATCCAATGCGAATTGAAACGCTTCATCAAAATGATCAACCGCGTTCAATATCCCGCCCTCAAAAAGTTCAAAAGGGTTACATACTTGAATATATGCGTCTAAATATTGGAAATATTTTTCATCTTTAATGGTTTTGCCGCGATATTTTCCTTGGAATATCCTGCCAGTTTCCTTGCTTTTTAGATTTCGATAAACAGTATATCCTCCGCCAACTTTTTGCATCAATTTACTAATTCCTCCGGGAAATATTTCTTTTAAAAATAAATGAAAATGGTTTGGCGATAAATGATAAGATATTATTTGAACTAATGGCTGTTGCTCTCCCCATTCATCATTCCGCCACTCAAAAGTATTGTGCCCGTCCAGATAGGCATTTTCTTTGCGTGGGTCCGACCCACGCAATTTTTGCAAGATTTCTTTTTGTTCGTAAACTAAATCCGTCAAGCATTTGGAAAAGTCATAAATACTTCTTTGGTCGTTAAAAAATCTTAAACACCACAGAAAGCGCCAATAATCTGATTTATCAAGAAATATTTGCGCCTTTTTGTTGCCGCAATTATATGCGTGGATATAATCGCCTACCGTAAATGGTTCAACTTTAATGCTCATGTATTTTTGCGTGGGTCGGACCCACGCAGAATTAACTATGCGAGATTGTGATTAAGGTTGGAGAATGCCAATAATTGGGTATTTGGTGATTTCATCTTTGATGTGGCGGGAATAGAACGCGGTGGTGAGTTCTTGGCCGGCGAGGTGGCCGTAGTGCGTGCTGTTTGCGAAAACCGTGCTTACGTCATAGACGATTCCATCCACGGCGACGTAGGCGGGGTTGCCGTTTTTGCCGTCATATTCCGTCAATTCCGCAAGAGTGAAGGTTTTTTCGGTTGGCTCGTCGGTGGTTTGGGTTGCGTCATTTTTGATTGTAAAAGTTGGTTTTTGATAGAAAAATCCGATGTAGGCAAAAAAAATTATAAATCCAAGATAGATTAAAACCAGCGATGCCAAAGACGCGCGGTTCCATTTGCGCCAGCGCATCAATGCCAGGCGGAGGGCAAAAAAGGTGTGAATGGCAAACGCGATCAGGCCGATAGGCGCCAGAATATTGGAATGCAAGTTTGCCGCGATTTTTGTGTCAATAATTCCCTTGGTAATGCCATAACCGCTGATAAAGAATAAAACGAACGTTGCCAGCAAAATCCAGGCCGCGAAGCGGTCAATTTTAACCAGCCACCATGATAAATTTTTCATAGTTTGTTTTAATTTATGATTTTTGTTTTATTCTATCATTCTATCAAAAAACCGCCATTTGGGCGATAAATATAAAGATTAATATAACAAAAAAGCCCCAATCCAGTTTCCAATAAATAAAATAGGAAAAAAAAGAGGGGCCTACCAGGAATAGTTAACCATATCGGTTGAATTCCCGTAGAAGAGTGCGGAATTATTGAATCCGTTTGTTGGGTTCAATGTTATGGTGTGTGAAACGCCGGCTATCTCCACAGAGACAGATACTTCGTCGGAAGCACTTACACTTATTTTGTAAATGTGTGCTTCTTCGTTCCCTATCGCGGCAGATACTGTCACACCATTGAACGTGACGGTATAGGGAACTCTGTCCAGGCAGAAATATCCTCCTTCACGCGCATCCACACTCATGGTCGTGCTGGCAAGAAACACCAGCAACAAACAAATACTTACTGCTTTATTCATTTAATATACCTCCAAAGGCAAGGTGGCGCATGCCAAACCTTCCTGTGGTCTATTATAACCATAACACGGAAATGATTATTTGTCAAATAAAGTGGCGGTAACCACTCACTGGGGATAACTAAACTTGACAACCCGACCCAATGATTGCAAA
>CAZFZI010000029.1:0-7784 GCA_964523275.1 uncultured Candidatus Saccharibacteria bacterium | reverse complement strand
TTACCAAAATCGCGGATTATAACTATCGGGCCGGGAAAGTTTTGCGGCTCAAACAGCCAATCGCCGGTTTTGGCCAAATCCTTTAACGCAATGCAATCATTTTGATCGCGGGCAACCACAACCAGCAAATCGCCTTCCCAGATGGGACGACCGCAACGCAAAAGCCGCGCGTCCCCACCGGAAAAATTCGCGCATTTGGCCATCAATTCTTTTAAACGTTTGCCATATTCCGGTTCAGTCAAGATACATCCTCCACCAGGCTGGGGAATTTCTTTAAGCCCGAATTGTTTTGCCAATTCCAATTGCGGCTTGCGCGATCGGCCGGATAGGCCGTATAACCTCTCGCGATTAACCAATCCTTTGATTTCAGCTTCGGTTGGACGTAAAATTTTGGCCGACAATGGCCGCAACAATTTGCCGACCAAGCCGCTTTCCCGTTCAACAATCTCCAAAGATAATTTATTCTGCGACATCGGACGCTGTCCCATCACCTCGCCGGTGGCAACAAAATCAAACCCCTCATTTTCCATTATCGCTTTGGCGGTTTTCAGCATCAGCAAATGGCAATCAATGCAGGGATTGGCACCGGCACCGCGGCCATAACGGGGATTTTCCACAATCTCTAAATGTTCTTTGGCGATATCGGCAACCCGCAATTCCATTCCGGCTTTTCGCGCCGATTCAGCGGCCTTGCCGCAGGAAAAAAAATGACTCTCAAAACAAACAAGAGTTATTTCAATATTTTGCGCCGCCAAAACTTTGCCGGCCAAAATTGAATCCAGTCCGCCGGAAAACAAAACCAACCCCCTTGTTTTTTTATTTCTTGTCATAGAAATTAAAATCTTAAATTCTAAACCCCAAACTCTAAATAAATCCAAATATCAAAATTCAAATTTCAAAACAAGAAATGACTTTATTTTTATTTTTGGATTTTGGTTTTTGATATTATTTATGATTTAGAACTTAGAATTTAGATTTTGATTTTTCAAGGAAATCGTTGGCCTCCTTCAACACTTCTTTGGCATTGGCAAACGACAGCGCCTCATGTGCTTTCTCAAACGGTAACCAGACAAAATCGTTGTGTTCATCGGACAAAACAATTTTTTCGGTGGAAGTTCGCGCCAAGCGAAAATCAACAACTTTGGATATTTTTTGCCCTTCAAAGGTGAAAAAATACTTCATTGTCCGGCGAAATCCATCAATAAATTCCAAATCGGCCAATCCTGTTTCTTCCTCGGCTTCGCGAACAACAGTTTCCAATTCGCTCTCGCCAACCTCTATGTGGCCTTTGACAAAATCCCAATAGTCAACTCCGGCGCGATGGTTAACCGCCGGATAACGCAAAAGCAGATACTTGACCTCGCCGTCTTCTTCTCTAAAAATCACCGCACCCGCCGAAATTTCAGTTTTCATAAATTATTTATGGTTATTCTTTCCAGTCGGTTATGATAATATTTTGGCCTTGTTTTTTAACCACCACCTTCTGCTTTTCCCGCCAACCGAATTCCACCACAATATCGCGCGGCAGAGTTACCGCCAGCGAGGTTTTGCCGATCCTCGTCAAACTGCGCGTGTTTTTTTCTTTGCTTTTACGGTTCATAGTTAGGTAATTATTTAAATACTTATTTAAATACTTATTTAAATATATACATGCCCCGTCTTTTAATTTACTCTTTTTTGATTTCTTTTCAAGAATGACCTCAATTTTTGCCAAGGATAGGCATTGACAATATCTTTGGCTTCCGCCCAGCCGCGGCGGGCTTGAGCAATGCCAAATTGGACAAAACGCAAATGATTGATGTTGTGCGCGTCGGTATTGATAATCATTTTCACCCCACAACTTAAGGCGCGGCGGATATGCCAATCATTCAGATCCAAGCGGTCGGGGTGAGCGTTGATTTCCAAGATCGTGCCGGTGGCGCAAGCGGCCTCGCAAATCGCCTCAAAATCAATTTCATATCCCGGGCGCTTTTTTAACAGCCGGCCCCTGGGATGGGAAATTATATCAATATGCGGATTTTCCATGGCGCGAACAATCCGGCGCGTCATTTGGCTTTTGCCCATTTTGAAATTTGAATGAACGCCGGCAATGGCAAAATCAAGTTCAGACAGCGCCATATCGCTGATATCAATTGATCCGTCAGACATAATGTTAGCTTCGCATCCTTTCAAAATAACAAACTCGCCGGCTTGTTTTTGCGCCAGTTTGTTCAATTTGTCAATTTCTCGGTTCCGGCGCACCAGCGCGGCTTCATCCAAGCCGTTTTCAATTTTCAAAAATTTGGTATGATCGGCAATCCCGACATACTCATAATCCATTGCGCGCGCGGCCGCGGCAATTGCGGCAATAGAGTTATCGCCGCCGGCCCAATTTGAGTGGCAATGCAAATCACCCTTCAAATCGCCGGCCGCAACCAACACCGGCAATTTATCTTTTGCCGCGGCCTCAATTTCGCCAAGATTTTCCCGCAATTCAGGCTCAATGAAACGCAAACCAAGTTTTTCGTAAAGTTCTTTTTCGTTTGCTCCGGCAATTAATTCATCGCCGGAAAACAATCCATATTCCGAAAGTTTGAGCCCCATTTCTTGCGCCCGACGGCGCAAGGCAATATTGTGTTCTTTGGAGCCGGTGAAATATTGCAACCCCGCGCCATAGGACTCGGACGGCAAAATCCGCAAGTCCATATTAAAACCGCCCTCTGCTCTCACCGATAATTTAGTATCGCCCTTGCCCCAAATTTTCTCCACCTCGGGCATTGAAGCAAAAAAATCCATCGCCCGCGCGATCTCAAACACATCCGCGGTTTTTGGAGCAACCGCCAAAAAATCAATATCGCCGATAGTTTCTTTTCCACGACGCAACGAACCGGCAATATCAATTTTTTCAAAAATACGCAGATCCGCCAAGCGGGCGCCAAACATTCGCGCTTGCGGCAAAATTTCACCCAGCAAAAACCGGCCGCGTGATTTTTTCCGGAATTCAACACCCTCAATAATATTTTGTTCGGATTTTTTGCCAAATCCCGGCAGACCGGCAATCCGACCGCCGCGCGCGGCAGCCTCTAAATCAGCAATGCTTTTTATTCCCAATTTTTGAAAAAGGAACTTGGTTTTTTTGGGCCCTATGCCTTGCACCGAAACCAAATCTTCCCAATCCATCGGCAAACGGCGCTTCAATTCTTGATAATAGCCAATCCTGCCTTTTAAAATATATTCCTCAATCTTTTTGCCAATACTGTTGCCAATGCCCGGAATCTCCTCCACCGCCTTCAAACCGCCGCGCGCGTAAATTGAAGCAACGTCTTGCTCAAGATCACCCAAAGATTGCGCGGCCTTGCGCCAGGCAAACGGCTTGAATTCCACCTTGTCGGCGGCCAGCATATCGGCAATTTCATAAAAAATTTTAGCCAGGTTTTTGTTCATTTTTCCATTGCGATTATCTTGATTATACCCGAAATTGACAAAAAAATAAGAGGGAATAGAATAGATATAATAGATTCCGCTTCAAAGCGGTTTTGCCGCAAAATTGGCAGCGGCAAGCTTGTCCGGGGCGGCAAAAAGGATATGGCCGAAGAAAAAAAATTTTATTTGACGCGGCTGGGACTCAAAAAAGTAAAGAGGGAATATGAAGAGCTAAAGCAAATCAAGCTGGCCAAAACCAAAGGCGAAGCGCCGGCAATTCTTGACTCCGAAGAAGTCAATCCCGAATTCATCGCCCTGCAAGACGATTTGGGATTGCTGGACATCAGACTCTCCGAACTGGAGAATATTATCAAAAACGCCTGCCTCATCAAAAGCCCGGCAAAACCCGACCGAAACACGGTGGATATCGGCGCCACAGTGCTGGTGGGCATCAACGGCAAAAACCAAAAACTCACCCTTGTGGGCACGTTGGAGGCCGATCCGGAAACCGGAAAAATATCCAATGAATCGCCGGTGGGCAAAGTCTTGATCGGCAAAAAAATCGGCGACAATGTTTTATTGAGTGAAAAAGGCAAAATCATCTATAAAATAAAAGATATCTCCTACAATCTGTCATAAGATCATTTAATCATAAAATCATAGAAACATTGAATCATAAAAGCATTAAGCATTAAAGCCATGGGGTCATAGAATCATTAAAAACACGCTCAAAAAGCGTGTTTAATGTTTCTATTTTTCTATTTTTCTATTTTTCTATTTTTCTATGTTTATATGTTTCTATGGCAGTTCCACATCTTCATCTTCGCCGCCTCGGCGCTTGATAATGATGATAACAATAACAACAATAATCAACAAAATCAAACCGATAAAAAGCAGCGCCACCCAGCTGCCGCCACCCGAAGGTTGGACCACGTTGGCACAATCCAAATCGGCATCTTCCCCGCTTGCCGGACAATCCGGGTCGCAAATACAATCTTGGGTATTATCGCAAACTCCGTCTTTGGCGCCGATCTGAATTTGTTCGCAGGCCAACGGCGCGGACGTCTCATCAGAAACGACTTCTTCGGGGTTGGGATTTTGATATTCAAAATTAATCGTCTCATATTTATCACTCGGCACGCCGTCTTTGCCGGTGCATCGCACATAATAGGAATAAAAGCCATAATCCGGCAGATCAACCGTTGCTTGGTGTAAAAAACCGTCATTAGTGTCAAAGAAGTCGCCCATTTGATCATAATCAACATTGTTTTCCGAGAACCGGCATGACGCGGCTTTATCGGTGGTGGCAATAAGCGCCAGCGTGTTTTGATAGATCACTCCCGACGGCTGAAGATCGGAAATTTTCACGCCTTCGGGCGCCGCGTAAGTGAATTCTATTTGCCCCGAAACCGTGTTCTGATTGCCCTTGGCATCCTCGCAACGCACATAATAAGCATATTCTCCGGGCGCGCCCAGCGTGACTTGCGCGCTGTGATCGGTGCCGGAAGAAACAAAGCTGTCAGCCAAAAGATCATAGTCCAAATCGCTTTTTCCATACCGGCAAGAAGCGGTTTCGTCGGTGGAAAGCGCCAGAGTGATTTCTTTGGCATCCACCGTCCCCGACGGCGACAAACCGGAAATTGACGGCGGCGCGGTATCGGCCGGAGTCGTCACCACCGGGGTCTTCACCACGGGAGTTGCCGGCGCGACATAGTAATAAAACAAAATTTTACCCGCGGGAGAATTGATATTGCCGGATTCATCCTTGCAGCGCACATAATAATTATAATTGCCGCCATATGCCAGCGTTGCCGAAGCAACATGATACAGTTTGTTGTTGCTGGTAAATGCCAAGGTCATTGAGTCATACTCTTTGTCGTACCAACTATAGCGGCAAGTAGCAGCTTTATCGGTGGAAACCGACAGTGTCGCGTATTTATTGTAAACCGTCCCGGTGGGCGAAAAATTGGAAAGAACCGGCGGAGTCCCGGAAACAGGCGGCGTGACGACGGGACAGTTGGCACCCACGCAAGTAATCTCCCCCACGGTAAAACTCACTTCGGTGCTGGTGTTATTGGCATTGCCTTCAAAATCCTTGCAACGCACATAATAAGTGTAGGCACCCTTGCCCAAAGTGCCGATGGCCCCGGAATGATACAAACCGTCAGGCGTGCTCATGTCGTTGCCCATGCTCTCATAGCCGGTGTCCTCGGTGGAATACCGGCAACGGGCCAAATCATCGGTATCCAGAGTGATTTTAACGGATGACGCCGTCACCGTGCCCTGCGGATTGACATTTCTCAACGACGGGCCGCTATCAGCCAAAACCGCGTGAAAAACCGCGGCAACCGCAAAGGCCGCGATTGATCCCAAACAGACAATATCCTTTTTTGTCAAAACATTTTTTAATAAGCGCATAATCTTTTTTAAAATTATTATTGCGTAATGGTAAATTGAATCGCGGTTGACACGTTATTTTCCGCCCCCGAAGTGCTCTTGCAGCGAACATAGAAAGTGTGATCGCCGTTTTCCAGATCGCAAACTTTTTGAGCGAAATCATCGGTTGAAACACCGGCCATCGCATAGCTCATCTGCCCGTAAGGCACATCTTCGCGACCAAAACGGCAATCCGAAGCGCCGGAAGTTCGCACCGAAAGCGTCGCGGATGAGTCGTTGATTGTGCCATCCGGCCCAGCCGAAACGATCACCGGACCGGTAATTGTTTCCGGAGTCCACGAAACTTGAACATCCACCAAGCCAAAAATCATATAGTCATATTTTCTGATCTCGGTGTCAAAAACACCACTGCCGGCCAGCTGGCGGATTCCCGCCTCAATAATCACGTTATTGGTATTTTTGGGCAACATTCCGGATTTATATTCAAAATAAACCGGATTATCTTCAATGCGCGCGATCGCATAATACCGCCGGTCGGTCTTTATTTCCACCGGCGTGATATTGGCGCACTCCCACGAACCATTGCCGACGATCTCAACACCGGCCAATTCGTCATAGGAACCATTGTACACCGACACCCTGTTGGTAACGCCGCTTTCAAAATAACCGCAGAGCCGATTGATTCGGCCGTCCTCTTCGGGCGTGAACTGATATCCGGCATACCAATCCACGCTGTCAAACTTGTCACGCGTGCCGGTTTCCACCGCCTGCCATAAATAAACCGAATTGCTATCCGGATTGTTCCAATAAGAACGGTTGGCATTGTTTTTGCGGTCGTTGGAAACCAAATTGGCGCAAACACCGCTCGTACCGGCATCCACAACAAACATTATTGCCATTGGCGCGCTATAGGCATTAATGGAAGCATTTTTACAGACCACATAATAGGTGTGCGCGCCATCAGCCAAACCGCTCAATTGCGCGTTATGAATCAGATTGTTACTGCTGATAAATTGCGTTCCTTGACCGTAAGTGAACTGAACATCTTTTTGGTATTGGCAAACCGCGCCAATATTGGTGCTCACCGACAAAACAGGATTGTTCACAACCTGGGAAATCGCAGTGGTATTGGTAACCACCGGCGCGTTAGCCTCCGTTGTTCTTTGCAGTGTCGTGGAAATTTGCTTGGGCTGGCTGATCGCGCCGGTATCGTTATTTTTGCAGATCACATAAAACGAATACGTCCCGTCGGCCAAGGCCGCGATGGAAGCGCTGTGGCTGTAATTATCCGCGGTAGTCATCGGCGTGCCCGCGCCATAAGTAAAGGCATTGTCTTTTTGATATTGGCAAGCAGCCAAACGATCCGTAATCACCGCTAAAACGGGATTGTCGCCGGTTTGTGTTGCCGGCGTCACGCTGGTGACCACGGGCGCGCTGTCAACGTTAACCGCAAATTCCACCTTCATCGCGTCGCTCATTCCGCCGGTGGCATTGTCCTTGCAAACCACATAATAAGTTTTTAACCCGTTGGCGGAATCAGGCAATTGGACATTATGATTATAGCCGCCGGTGGTGTCAAAAGTCGTACCGGCGGGATACGTGAAACCGCCGTTCTCGTTATATCGGCAAGTCGCGGCGCGATCGGTAATCACTGATAAAAGCGGCCGCGAGCTGGTTTGCTCCGCATCGGTAGTATTGGTAATAATCGGAGATATCGGCGATATGCAGGATTGCGTGAACACCGCCGAAGAAGTGTCGGTGCAATTGGAAGGTGATTTGCTCGCGATGGCGCGGGTTTGCTGATTATCCACGCACGCCCCCCAATCGCTATAAGTATATGAAGTGCAAACAATTGACCCCATGGTGCAATTTTGCGTTAACACCGCCGAGGAGGTGTCGGTGCAACCGGAAGGATATTGGTGCAAAATAGATCTTGTCTGCACCCCGCCGCCGCACGCCCCCCAATCGTTATAAGTATATGAAGT
>CAZFZI010000028.1:0-8056 GCA_964523275.1 uncultured Candidatus Saccharibacteria bacterium | reverse complement strand
GCTTTGAGACAGGTATTGCCAGCCGGAATTTTGCTCTTGCCAAGATTTAATGGCAGCTTCTAATTTCTGGCCGGCACATTGTTTCGGGAATTTCACAGTTATAAATTTCCCCTTTCTCATAACTATATTGTCTGATAATTTTTCAATTTTGTCAAGATTAACAATAACTCAAAATCTGTTAGAATACATATGTTGAGCCGGTGCGGATTTTAATCTAATAGAATTAAATCAAGTTTTACAGAGGTCGCACCTCCGCCATGTCGAGGGAACGACCTATCTTAAATGCAAATTATATGGAATATAAAGACATTATTAAAAAATTAACGCCGGAGTTTGACAAGGCATTGCAATATTTGGATCGGGAATTGGCAAAAATCCACACGGGCCGCGCCAGCGCGTCGCTGGTGGAGGATTTGATTGTGGAATGTTTTGACCAAAAGTTTCCGTTGAAGCAATTGGCAATGATTTCGGTGCCCGAGCCGCGCCAGATCGTGGTTCAGCCGTGGGACAAAACATATTTGGAGCCGATACAAAAAGCCATTGAAAATTCCCAGCTGGGATTGTCGCCCGCGGCCGAAGGCGCGGTGATTCGCGTCGCGATCCCTGATTTGACCAGTGAATACCGCCAAAATCTGGCGCGGGTGATTTCCAAAACCCAGGAAGACAGCCGCCAAGCGATGCGGCGCGCGCGCGACGATTCGTGGTCGCAAATCCAGCGGCTGGAGCGCGCCGGAGAGATTCGCGAAGACGACAAGTTCAAAGCCAAAAACGAATTGCAGAAAATGATTGACGATTACGGAAAAAAAGTTGATGAAGCCGGCGATCGGAAGAAAAAGGAAATCAGCGAATAACTAAAACAAATCAAAATCTAAAATTCAATTTTAAACAAATTTTAAAATTTAAATTTAAAATTTTGTTTATCATTTATCATTTTAAATTTGATTTTTGAATAATGATTACCACAATTTTACTTGTTTTTTTCAGTTTGATGGGCTTGATCATTCTTCACGAGTTGGGGCATTTTTTGTTTGCCAAAAAATTCGGGGTCAAAGTGGAGGAATTTGGCATATTTTTGCCGCCGCGGATATGGGGCAAGAAATTTGGCGACACCCTTTATTCAATAAATTGGATTCCGGCGGGGGCGTTTGTGAAATTGCGGGGTGAAGATGACAGCGCTCAAAAAGAACCGGACAGCTTTGCCTCCAAGCCGATTTGGCAGAGAGCGATTATTGTTGCCGCGGGTGTGGTTTCTTTTTGGATCATTTCAATTGTGATTTTGAGCGGAGTTTATATGTCCGGCGCGATTGAGGCGGTGGACGATGACGATCCGGTTGCTAATGCCAAAGTTCAGATAATTTCGGTGGCCAAGGATTCGCCGGCGTTTGCGGCGCAAATACAGGCGGGGGATATTATTGAAACCATAAAAATTGCCGGTCAAAGCGATGTTTCGGCGCAGATTGACAAGGTGACCCAGGTGCAGGAATTTGCCGCGGATAGTGCCGGCAGGGAGCTGATTTTGGGCATAAAGCGCGCCAATCAGGAATTGGAAATTTTACTTGCGCCTCGCGAAAATCCGCCCGCGGGCGAGGGAGCAATGGGTGTTGGGTTGATGCGGACGGCGCAAAAATCATATTCTTGGTATCAAGCAATCGGCAACGGATTTGTCGCGACGTGGAATATGACAGTAAGCGTTTTTGACGGCTGGGGGCAAATAATCGCAAGATTGGTTAAAAACGAAGGAATGCCGCAAGGCGCGCAATTGGTTGGGCCGGTGGGAATAATGCAAATGATGGCGCAGCAGGCGCAAATGGGAATGAATTATTATTTGCAGTTTGTTGCGATGATCTCGGTTTATCTGGCGGTTTTCAACGCTTTACCGATTCCGGCTTTGGATGGCGGGCGGCTGATGTTTTTGGTTTTTGAAGCGATCAGGAGAAAGCCGGTTTCTGAAAAGATTGAGCAAACCCTCACGTTGGTATTCTTTGGCGCGTTAATGCTGTTCGCGCTTATTGTGACAGTGCAGGACGTTGCGCGATTATTTTAGCGAAGTTATTAAAATAATCAATTTTAAATGATAAATGATAAACAAAATTATAAATTCAAAATCAAATTCTAAAACGGAATTCGCGATATTTGTTTTGATTTCAAATTTAATATTTTGATTTTGTTTATCATTGAATTTTAGATTTTGATTTGGATTTGAATTTATTTTTTATGTTGCAGTCTAAACTTTTCACCAAAACTCAAAAGGATATTGCCGCCGACGATACCAGCGCGGGAACGCGGTTGCTGTTGCGCGCGGGGTTCATTGACAAAACCGCGGCCGGGATTTATGCCATGTTGCCACTGGGATTTTTGGCGTTGCAAAAAATTGAAAAGATAATTGTTGGCGCGATGGACGGTTTGGGCGCGCAAAGAATGGCAATGACCGCGCTGATTCCAAAAAAGAACTGGGAAGCGACGGGTCGCTGGCAAGGGCTGGATGTGCTTTATAAAGTTAAAGGAAAGGGCGGGCAAGATTATGGTTTGGGCGCAACTCACGAAGAAGCGGTCACGCCGATTGCGCAAAAGCACGCGTTTTCCTACAAAGATTTCCCTTTTTCTGTTTATCAAATCCAAACAAAATTCCGCGATGAATTGCGTGCCAAATCGGGGTTGTTGCGCGGCCGGGAATTTTTGATGAAGGATTTGTATTCTTTCCACATTGATCAAAAAGATTGCGATGATTATTACGAAAAGGTTAAAGAAGCGTATTTTGAAATTTTTAAGGTCGCGGGATTGGCGCCAATTACGTTTTTAACGTTGGCAAGCGGCGGCACGTTCTCCGAATTTTCGCACGAATTTCAAACGGTTACCGCCGCGGGGGAAGATATCGTTTATCATTGCGGCAATTGCGGTTTTGCGATTAACAAAGAGATCAAAGAGGAACATCCTCAATGTCCCGAGTGCGGCGGCGCGGATTTTGATGAAAAGAAGGCTATTGAAGTGGGCAATATTTTCAAGCTGGGGACCAAGTATAGCGCGAGGTTTTCTTTTGAGGCGGCCGGCGAGAATGGCGGCAAACTGCCTGTTTTGATGAATTGCTATGGTATTGGTTTGACGCGCTTGTTGGGAACTGTTGCCGAAACAAGTCGCGATGACAACGGGTTGATCTGGCCCGCGGCAATCGCGCCCTTTCCCGTTCATTTGATTGAGTTGGAATCAAGGGATGAAGAATCAAAATGCCAAGTTAAAGAATCCGCGCGAAAAATTTATGCGAATTTGCAAAAACGCGGCATTGGCGTATTATATGATGACCGCCAAAAAAATTCCGCTGGCGAAAAATTCAATGACGCGGATTTGTTGGGAATGCCATATCGTTTGGTGGTAAGTCAAAAAACGCTGGCGCAAAATAAAGTTGAATTGAAAAAACGCGGTCAAAAACCCGCCGAATTGATTGACGCCGATAAAATTTATAATTTTTTAAAAGATGCAATTTTGGAATAATTTCACAAAACTTTTTTCCGAGGACATGGCTATTGATTTGGGAACGGCCAATTGCGTGGTCTATGTGCAAGACCGCGGCATTGTGATGTTTGAACCGTCGGTGGTGGCCGTGAATCAAAAAACCGGCCAGATTTTGGCGGTGGGCGAAGAAGCCAAAAAAATGGTGGGGCGCACGCCATCGCACATTACCGCGGTGCGGCCGATGAGACATGGCGTTATTTCGGATTTTGAGGTTACCGAGCAGATGATGCGTTATTTCATTGAGAAGGCCCGCAAAAGAAAATTGCTGTTCAATATGCGTCCGCGCGTAATCGTGGGCGTGCCTGTCGGGGTCACCGAAGTGGAAAAAAAGGCGGTGATTGACGCGGGCAAGTCGGCCGGCGCGAGGGAAGTGTTTTTGATTGAGGAGCCGATGGCCTCGGCAATCGGCATTCGCTTGCCGGTGCAAGAAGCGCAGGGAAGCTTTGTGGTGGATTTGGGCGGCGGCACCACCGAGATTGCGGTGATCTCGCTGGGAGGCATAGTTTTTGGCAAAAGTTTGCGTGTTGCCGGCGACAAGCTGTGCGAAGACATAATGCAATTCGTGCAGGAAGAATACAAATTGCTGATCGGCGAGCGTATGGCCGAAAACATCAAAATTGGCATCGGGCTGGCTTATGTTCCGCCAGCTTCGGCCAAAGCCGCGGCCGGAAAAAAAGAAAAACCGGCCAAACGGGATTTCAAAATGCGCGGGCGCAATTTGGTGACGGGGCTACCCGAAGAGATTATAATTTCCGAAGATGAAATTCGGCGCGCAATTGACAAATCCGTGCGCCAGATTGTCAATGAAGTGAAAATGGCGATTGAGGAAACGCCGCCCGAGCTTATCGCCGACATTATGCATAACGGCATCTATTTGTGTGGCGGGGGAAGTCAGTTGCGCGGCTTGGATGATTTGATTGCCAAAGAAACCCGTATGCCGGTGAAAACGGTGGAAGATCCCAAAACCACGGTGGTGCGCGGCGCGGGAATGGTGCTGGAAGACTTGGATCAACTTCGAGAAGTGCTCATTGAAACCAAAGAATTGGAACCCCCGAAATAACTTCGTAATTTTCAATTTTCAATTTTCAAACAGATCTAAATTTTGAAATTTTTAAATATCAAAACAAATATTAAAACCGCCTCCGTGATGAACGAGGGCGTTTGTATAAAAAAAAGAGGAAAAATATCAACCTACATAAGTTAGCCTAACTATTTCTTTACCCGTGTGCGAAGGAGGTTTTTTTGAGCGGTCTCCGGTTCCTCCGCAAAATGAACAGGTCGTTGTTATATCGTAACTCTGGTCAACTGGGTATCTTACGTACCCCTTTCCATTGCAATAAGGACATTTTTCCATGTTGTCATTTTATCATATTTTAATGGTTTTGTCAAGGTTAACAGGAGATAATAATTGGGGTATGATGGAGGTATGGCAAAAGTTAATGTTTATCAAAAATATCAGGGCAAAAAAATTCCTTTGCTGGTTGAAAAGGGCGAGGACGGTTTTTTCGTGGTTGAATGCCCGATTTTTTCCGGGTGTTTTACGCAAGGAAAAACAATCGATGAGGCAATGGCCAATATCCGCGAAGCGATTGAACTGGTTTTGGAAGAAAAGGAAAATCAGGCACGTTTGGATGCATACGCGCGCGATGAAATGAGAATAGAAACAATCACTCTATAAAATTATGCAACTGCCTTTGCTTTCCGGCAAAGAATTGATTAAAACAATGGCCAAGATCGGCTATGCGCCGGTGTGGCAAAAAGGAAGCCATATCCGATTGGCTCGCAAGGGCAGGCCGTCGATTACGATTCCCGATTATCGTTTGATTGACAGGTCGCTTTTAAAAAGAATTTTGCGCCAAGCGAATTTAAGCGAAGAGGATTTTTTTGATTTGTTTGGAGATTGATTATTGAGAATTGATTGTCCCGCTTTGCGGGATTCCGCTATGGCGGGAAAAATTGAAAATTGATTATTGAAAATTAATTTTTTGTAATCAAAAAATTGCACTCATATGATTTCAAAAGAGGAAACAGAACATATTGCCAAGTTGGCGAGATTGGGGTTGGGGGAGGAGGAGATTGCCAAATATCAAAAAGATCTTTCGGCGATTTTGGATTATGTGGACAAGCTAAAAGAAGCCAATGTTGAGGGCTCGGCGCCGTTTATGCATTCAATTGAAGTGAACAATGTTTTGCGGGATGATGTTAAAGCCGGGCAAACCGAAGAAGAATTGGACAAATTGCGCGGGTTAATGCCGCAAACCAAGGACGGATATTTGAAAGTTAAAGCAATCTTTTAAAATTAAAAATTAAAACGGAAAATGACAATGTAAAATTAAAAATTTAGAAATCCGACATTTTACATTTTTAACTGTCATTTTTATTTTTGATATTTACATTTCGCATTATGCAGTTAAATGATTTCACAATTAAAGAGGCTCACGACGGTTTGGTTGGCAAAAAGTTTTCGGCCAAGGAATTGACGGATGCCTATTTGGACAAAATTGAAAAGGAAAACGAAAAAATTTTTGCGTTTTTGAATGTGTCGCGCGATTTGGCGGCGGCGCAAGCAAAATGTGTTGATGAAAAAATTAAAAAAGGGGAAGAAATCCCGTTGTTGGCCGGAATTCCCATGGCAATCAAGGATATTATTTTGGTTGATGGCGTTGGGTGCACCGCGGCATCTAAAATCCTTGAAAAATATGTTGCCCCCTATGACGCGACGGTGATTAAAAAATTGAAGGATCAAGGATCGGTGTTTTTGGGCAAGGCGAATTGTGATGAGTTCGCGATGGGAAGTTCCAATGAAAATTCAGCTTTTGGGCCGGCGCGCAACCCGCGCGATACCGAGCGCGTGCCTGGCGGTTCTTCGGGTGGGTCCGCGGCGGCGGTGGCGGCAAACCAGTGTGTTGCCGCTTTGGGCACGGATACCGGCGGTTCAATCCGCTTACCGGCGTGCTTCTGCGGAATAACCGGACTGAAACCGACTTACGGCGCGGTTTCCCGTTATGGAGTAGTTGCTTACGCATCCTCGTTGGATCAAGTCGGACCTTTGGCTAAAAGCGTGGAGGATGTAGAGGCTGTTTTTTCTGCGATTCGCGGCGCCGATCCGATGGACGGCACTTCGGTTGATTCTTGTCAAAAAACGAAAAAAAAGCAAAAATTCCGCATCGGGATGCCCAAAGAATATTTTGCCAAGGGGATTGATCCGCAAATTGACAGCGCGATCCGCCAAACATTGAAAAAACTGGAAGAACAGGGCGATGAAATTGTTGAAATCAACCTGCCTCATACTGAATACGCGTTGCCTTGCTATTACATTATCGCTTCTTCGGAAGCAAGCGCGAATTTGATGCGTTTTGACGGCATCCGTTATGGATATTCAGCGGAAAATGATGCAAATGAGGATGTTAAAGATTTGGCTGATATTTATTTAAAAAGCCGTGGCAAAGGTTTTGGTCCGGAAGTAAGGCGCAAGATAATGTTGGGGACCTATGTTCTGTCGGCCGGATATTATGATGCCTATTATGTGCGCGCGCAAAAGGTTCGCACTTTGATAAAGCGCGATTTTGACCGAGCGTTTGAGGATGTTGATGCGATTATCGCGCCGGTGTCGCCGAGTTTGCCTTTCAAGATCGGCGAAAAAGCCGATGATCCCTTGCAGATGTATCTGTCGGATATTTTCACGATATCAATCAATTTGGCGGGAGTTCCTTCTCTGGCGGTTCCGTGCGGCAATGCCGGCGGTTTGCCGATCGGATTGCAGGTTATTGGCAAGCATTTTGACGAAGATACCATTTTTGATATTGGCGCAAAAATAGAAAAATTAAATTTGCGGTAAAAGCCTTGTTCGGCAACGGACCCATTGGATCCGAACCGCGAAGCACGGAACCCAAAACAGTATCAAATTTTTGAAATTGTTTTGATATTACAAATCCGATATTCGGATTTGATATTCTATGGATTTTTCCAACATTGATTTTGAAACAATTTTTTTCCCCGAGATGACCGGATGGCTGTTTGCCGCCAAGGTTTTTTTCATTCTTTTTGATTTTGGGGTGATTGCGTTTATTGTCTATGTTTGGGCAACCACAATTTATCTGCGGCGGCTTTATATTTGGGATGTGATTGAATTTTTCACTTTCCGCGCCTACAACGTTCGCTTGATTGATAAAGATTGGTTGAAAATCAAAAAACGCTTGCTTACCAAGAAAGAAGCTGAATGGAAATTGGCGGTGGTTGAGGCCGATTTGCTGGTTGATGATGTGCTGGGGCGGCTGGGGTTTGCGGGCAAAAATCTGGCGGAAAAATTGGAAAGTTATAAAAATGATATTTTTTCGGATCTTGACGCGATGAAAGAGGCTGATTGCGTTTACCGAAAAATTGTTTTGAATCCAAAAATTATTCTGGATTATCAAGAGGCCAAACAATCATTTTTGGCTTTTAACCAAGGTTTAAAGGATGTTATGGCTTTTCGCGACAAATAACTCGCGGTGTAGTATTTTCCAATCAAGAGATGAGCCCCAAATTGGCTTCCCGCGCTTCCAGAAAA
>CAZFZI010000027.1:3141-8717 GCA_964523275.1 uncultured Candidatus Saccharibacteria bacterium | reverse complement strand
CTTGCTAAATCTTTTTGCGTCATACCGATAATTTCTTTTTCCATGGTTGATGAGATTATTAATTATTAATCCCATCATACCGCGAGGTATGACATTTCTATTATCACCGCACTATGACATTACTATTATTAAATGACAGTTTAGTTATCCCCAGTGAGTGGTTACTAAAAGACAAGGTAAAAAAAGACCACTCTAAAAATAAATTGAGTGGTGGCATATCCAAGGATATGCCTAATGAACGACAACCTTCCAGTCTTGGTCGATTGCTGAGCTCCATACATTTTTGGGGTTGAAGCTGTTGTAGCCATCAACGTCCAAGTTCGGAGTGGTGCCTTTCAAGGCACCGGTGAGAGAGCTATGCTGTGTGGTGTCTGTGAAACAGTTCCTTATTGCGTCATGCTGGTTGTACATCTCTACCTTGGCTGTGCCCTTAAAGAATATGTTCGCTGTATTCTTCTGTACGGCGGTAGTAGTGAAAACATTCTTCGTCTCCAGGTAGTTGCTCGCCAGCACACTCGTCTTTGGTCCTTGGGTTCCAATTGTCACCTGATTGCTCTGGTCGACATTGGCGTAGAAGGCGTTTCTGATCGAGACTGAGTTATAATCCTCCACCTCGATTTTACCTTCAGGGTCAATTACATCAATATTTTTCTGGGTGATGTCCACCCATCCGACTCTATTGATGCCCGCGTAATTGACCTTATTAAAGGCCGTGTCGCCTTTCACGGCGTATCCAGAGACCTTATTCTGCTGGTCGATATTGGCCCAGCATCCGTTTTTCAACTCGGCTCCGTTCTCGGCGTTGATGGTCAACTTTCCGGTCCTATCTTACCATAGATTTGGTTATCCTGGTCAAGACAGGTAAATCCGATGTTCTTTCCGGAAAATCCGTTAACTGCTGTGATATCAGCTTTTCCTGAAGCCATCTGGACGTTGACGTTGTTTGTCTGCATCGCTCCCATGCTGCCGACATTTTTGGCGTTGATGTAGTTTCCGACATTAACATCCACGGTCGGAGTTGCCGCAAATGCTGTTCCTATTACCATGCCAAATAGGCACAGTAGTATTGCTGCTATCTTTCTCATCTCTTCGCTCCTATTTACTTTTGATGAACGTTGCGTTCCACAATGCGGAAAATTATCCGAATTGTCAAGCGTATTTTCAACCTAGCACCTTGATTGTTTTTGTCAAGGGTTGGCTGAACGGATGAACTCTAGCACAATTAAAAAATATTGTCAAGCCCCGTGGCGGGGTATTAAAAACAAGATGGAACAAAGTAATATAAAAGTGCCAAGCGCGTATATAAAAAAAGAGTAGCAGACGATAAATCATCTACTACCAGTTGTGGTTGCCCTGATTGGACATTGCCAGGGCTTGCGTTGCAGTTGGCATAGAATTGCCACGACCCTGGGCGGCTGATTGGGCCTGCGCCGGAGTTTCCATTGATCCCGTATAGCCAGAGCTATAGGGACCAATTGAGGAAGACGCTTTTTTGCTCATGACTTCTTCTATGATCTGATTTGCTCTTGTTTGAGCATCACCTTGACCAACCAAGCCATTGAGGTTTTTAACTTCTTGCGGCGCACCCATTGATCCGATGGCGAATACCGCTTTGGCATTACCGGGATCTACGGCAGGGGTGTTTCCGGCTCTTTCGTTCATTACCCGTCCCAGAGGAACGGGAGTTACGGCGCTGGCGCTGATGATGCAAAGCATCAAAACCGCCAATCCTATTCCTATTATAGCCTTTTTCATACGATCACCGAGGAAACCCTAGCATAAAAAGAAAAACTTGTCAAGGGTGGCGCGGCGGATTAAGTTAGGCGAGTTGCAGGCGGCGGTTAACTTCTTGCCAGTTGACAATGTTCCAAAATGTGGCAATGAATTTGGTGCGTTCATTCTTGTAATCCAAATAATAGGCGTGTTCAAAAACATCCAAAACCAGCAATAGCGGATATTCCGGAATTAAATTCGCGTTGTGTTTTTCAATTTGTAGCAACAAAAGATTTTTAGTTTTCGGGCAAAATGCCAGCGCCGCCCAGCCGCTACCCTCAACAGTTGCGGCCAGTTGCGAAAATTCTTGCCGAAAACGATCATAGTTTTTGAATTGTTCGTTGATTAACTCGGCGATTTTACCGACCGGCTCATTTTTGCCGCCGGCGGCATTCGGCCGCAAATTTTTCCAGAAAAGCGAGTGCAAAATATGGCCGGATAATTGGAACGACAATTCTTTTGCCACGGCTTTGTTGTCGTGGGTAGTATTATTTTGCCGCGCGAGCGCCAATGCCGTTATCAGCGCGTTGGCACCGTTAACATAGGCCTGATGGTGTTTTTGATGGTGGACTGTTAATTGTTCTTCAGAAATGTGCGGTGCCAGTGCGTTATATGCATATGGCAATTCCGGCAGTTTGTAAATTTCATTTTCCATAGTTTTTGTGTTATTTTATTATAATTATAACAAATAATTTATGAAATCGATAATTGAATATAATGATTTTGAGAAATTGGATTTGCGGGTTGGCAAGGTGGTTGAAGCGTCAGCGCCGGAATGGAGCAACAAGTTGATTGAGATGAAAATTGATTTTGGCGAAGAGATCGGCGAACGCGTGATCTTCGCGGGTATTCGCAAATTCGTGAATTTTTCGGAGTTGATCGGCAATAAATATGTTTTCATCGTC
This sequence comes from uncultured Candidatus Saccharibacteria bacterium, assembly GCA_964523275.1. GTDB lineage: Bacteria > Patescibacteriota > Minisyncoccia > Minisyncoccales > UBA5738 > UBA5738. Next base: position 6,039 of record CAZFZI010000027.1, on the reverse strand, counting down.
AATTTGGCCGAGCGCAAGCTGGGCGAGGGCGTTAGCCAGGGAATGATGCTGGTTGCCGGCGACGAAGAAAACCACTTCCCTCTGCGCGTTGACGACTCAATCGCCTGCGGCGGGCAAGTCAGGTAGTAATGAGTAGTGAGTAACCAGTAATCAGCGACTAGTAAATCAGTAATTAATAATGGCACTTGAATTAGTAACTATTTTATCTTATGTTTATTGCATGCCGCATCCGACAATCGTTCCATATGGCACACCATATCATTGGTCTTTAGAATGCCGAAAATGCCATAAAAAATATCCGGAAGAGCGCAACGGAACAAAATGTGATTGTGGTGGACCAATGAGCTGGTTTGCTTATCCTTACACCTTATGACCAATTATGATGACCAAATATGGCCATCTCTTTTTTTATAAAAAATCGCCTTTTTGGCGACTTTTAACATTTAAACAATAAATCAAAATATGTTTTTCTGTCCATATCGCACATCCTCATGAGGTTTTTGGTGGTAAATCAAAAATTTGATCAAGGGTGCCAATTTTTTGGGCTTCGGAGATAAACAAACTAACCGCTTCTTTGATATTTTTTTTGCTTCGTCGATGGTTTTGCCGCAAGACGACACATCCAGTTGGGGCGCATAGGAAACATACATCTCCCCTTCTTTCCATACTTGGGTATTAAATTGGATTATACTCTTATCCATATTTTAGTTATGATTTTGTGGTCCCTATATCAAATTTTTATAATCCGTTATTAGTTGTTATTGTCGGGAGTTGCGGAGAAATCTTTTTCAATTTCTTTGAATTCGTTTTCCAGCCGATCCAGCTTTTCTTTGCTGGATTTTATCAATGTCGCGGCAGTTTTCACTTTTTCCAGCCCTGACTCAACATCAAGCTCGCTTTGGCCCGAAAACCAAGCCGAAATTTCGGCAAGATCTTTTAAATTGTCGCTCAAACTTTTCCCGTTTTGGGAGAGTTGATTTCCGTTTTCAATTTTCTTTTTTGCGGTCATATATTTTTTTGATGTTTGAATTGATTATACCATCGCCAAGGATGATGTCCAAGTCTTGCCCCACTTTTGCATGTTTGATGCTTTTTATGATTTTACCGTTAATTTTGGCGATAGCATATCCCAGTTTTAGTTGGCGGTTCGGGTCATGCGATTCTATCAAGATTTGCCAATGAGCGATATTTTGTTTTGCCGCTAAAATTCCATTTTCCATCGCCGCGATTGCTTTTGTTATTATTGATTCAAGGCGGCGTTTCGTGTCGCCGAGAATAAACTTGAAATTCGCCAGAATTTGGACGCGCCGCGCCAATTCAGATTTGTTTTGTTCCAAATTCTTTTTATAGCTGCCGAAAATGATGTTTTCATAATGGTCCAAGGCACGGAATATTTCTTGCCAGGAACTTGTCAAAAGATTTGCCGCGGCGGTGGGCGTGGAAACCGCCGCGTCGGCGGCCATTGCCGCCAGCGGCACATCCTTGTCGTGCCCGATGGCCGCGATCACCGGCGCCGGAAACGCGGCGATCGCGCGCGTTACAAATTCGTTGTTAAACGCCATCATTGCCTCCAAAGATCCGCCGCCGCGCATCACCACCAAAACTTCCACTTTGCGCTTTTTGAAAGTTTTTATTGCCGCCAGCAGATCTTCGGCGGCCAGTTGGCCTTCCACGCGCGAATCAATGAATTCAATTTGAAATCCGAATTTGCCGATGTTGTTCAAAAAATCATGAATCACCGCGCCTTGGCGCGACGTGATAATGCCGATTTTGCGGGCGAACCGCGGAATGGGGCGTTTTTTTTTGGCGGCAAACAAGCCCTCGCTTTCAAGCTTTTTGAAAAGCCGGTCATAGGCAGCTTTGAGCGCGCCAACGCCCGAGAGTTCAATTGAATCGCAAATAAAAGAAAGCCGTCCCGATGGCGGATAGATTTCGCAGTGCCCTGTTGCGATTATTTTCATTCCGACTTTGAGCTCAATGCCGAAAAGATTATAACGCGATTTCCAAATGGCGCAGGGAATCACCGCGCCGCCGTTTTCATCTTTTAATGAAAAATAAACATGACCGGTTGGGCCGGGTTTTGCTTCGCTTACTTCGCCGATTATTTTGGCGTTTATCGGCTTGATCTTTGCGTTGATCTGGCCAATGAATTGCGCCACCGAAAGCGGCGCGGCGTCAAAGAAGTTTGATTGATCTTGATGCTCCATAATCCCATTATACACCAAACCCGCGTTTGTATAAAAAAAGGGCAAATGAGATTATCTCACTCACCCGCGCCTTGCCGTCTTTGATGTCGTTGATATATGTTGTCTGCGCCTAGCACAAACAACATAACTACAAACAAAGCTCCTATGAATATTGTGGTAGCATTCTCTACTGCCATTAATTCCTGCAAATTATCTATCGTTGAATAAAATATCTCCGATAATACTATTGCAAGCCTTAATGCGAGCAGTATTATAAAAGTCGCTATAACAATATCGGTACCTATTCCACCTTGTCGTTTTATGTGCCTTGCGGTAATAACGACAATAAGGAGCATTCCACCAATAGAGCAAATATTCCACAGCAACTCTTTGGCGAGATTTATCTCGTCAGAGTATGTAGCTGCGAGGGCTATCGATAATGATAATACAATAAAAATTCTGCATATCCACTCGATAAGCCCCTTCCTTAGCTTTTTTTTGTCCAAGTGATCCACCTGTCCTTTATTATACATAAAGATTGGATTTTGTCAATAGCGGAGGTAATAAACGAAACCGTGCTTAACGAGGCGCGGTTTTTTTTATGATTTTTATATGAAATGGTTCTAATCGCAGCGCCATTCAACTTCTGCTTCTTTTGTGGCAACGTTGATTATGCAGAATGCTTCGCAATTTTTTCGGTAAGCAATAATGC
>CAZFZI010000027.1:0-3041 GCA_964523275.1 uncultured Candidatus Saccharibacteria bacterium | reverse complement strand
GTGGCAACGTTGATTATGCAGAATGCTTCGCAATTTTTTCGGTAAGCAATAATGCCGATTTCCCACGCGCCGGTTTCTTGGTTGCACAGATGATTTTCTTTTTCGCTGCCTTCCCACGAACATTTTCCCCTTTCAAAAATTTGTCGTGCTTCAAAAATGTTCATTGATTCTCCGGCGGGCGTTTCGCAAGTTTCAATTTCAATGTATGCCAGGTCGTCGTTAACAATGCAGCGGCGGTTGGGTTTTTCACCGATCACTTCTTTTCCGGCGGCCAAGCATTCTTCAAAGGTGGTGATAGCGTTCGAGACGGGGGTTTGATCGTTTTCATTTGTTGCCGCGGTTGAAGTGGCGATTTCATTATCTTGGACATCTGGCGTGATCGCGGGCAAGGTTTTGCGCGATTCCCAGAAACCGGCCGCGATAATTGCGCTTATTGCCAAAACCAAAAAAACAAAATAATTCCTTTTCATTTTTATATCGTAATTATAGCGAAATTTCAATAAATTCTTTTGGAGTTTTGCTCAAAATTTCCAACTTGCCGCTTTGCAAGACGCACAAATCTTCAATGCGAATGCCGCCCCATCCGGGGTGATACAAACCGGGCTCCACGGTGAAAACCATGCCATTTTCAAAGGATCCCTCGCCTTTTGGCGATAGATTCGGCAGTTCATGGATGTTGATTCCAGTGCCATGTCCCAATCCGTGGGTGAAAAATTCATCTTGCTCAAAAGTTTTGAAGTTTTGGACGGCATTTTCAAAAACTTGCCCGGGCAAGGCGCTGACGCGACATTCTTCCAGCGATTTTTGCTGGGTTTGCAAAACAATTCGGTAAAGATTTTTGTATTTTTCTGTTGCCTTGCCCAGAAAAACCATACGCGTCATATCCGCGCAATAATTTTTATAACGAGCGCCGATATCAATTACTGCCATTTCCCCTTTCTTAATCTTTCTATTTGATCCCTCGTAATGAGGATCGGCCGAATTCTTTCCGCCGGCAACGATCGGATCAAAAGAGCATCCTTGGGCGCCCATATCCTGCATTATTTCCAAAACTTTTCTCTTCAAAAATAATTCCGAAACTCCCGGCTTGATCAATTTCATCAATTCGGCAAAAGTTTTGTCGGTGATTCGCGCCGCTTTTTTAATGAGGGCGATTTCTTCGTTGCTTTTTATTTGTCGAAATTGTTCAATCATTCCGGACACCGGAACCAGTTTTTTCCCGCGCAGAGACTTTTTAAATATTTCAAAACGGGCATAGGAAATGTCTTCCCGTTCAAATCCAATATTCTTTTTATCGCCGATGGCTTTGGTGGCGCTTTCCAAAATTGATCTGCCGCGCGGCACGTAAATGATGTTTTTGCTTGGCACGACGCCGTTAATCCGGTTTTGGTAAAAAAGAGAGGAAACCAAGCGCCATTTATTTTGAAAAACCGCCAGCAGAAATCCTTTTTCGGAATCAAAATTATTCACGCCGGTTAAATAAAAGATATTTGCCGGATTTGTGACGATTAACGCGTCCAAATTTTGGCCGGCCAGGCATTTTTGCAACAAGTTGATTCGGCTATTCATTTTACTTTTTGGGTTTAATGAGGTAGTTTTAGAATATACGGAAACATATCAGTGAAATAATATCATAATTTTTATGGATAAAAAAGAGGATAAAGAAAAGAAAGAATCTCAACTCACCTTTGAAAAGAAGTTCGCGTTTGATGTTTGGGACGAAAAAACCACCAAACAAGCGTTTGATTTTTGCCAGGGCTACAAGGAATTTTTGAGCGCTTGCAAAACCGAGCGTAAAACCGTCACCTATGCCGAAAAAAAGGCCAAAGAAGCCGGCTTTGAACGTTTGGAGCACATTGGCCAAAGCGCCAAAAAAGGATTTAACCGCCCCCTCTATTCAATCAACCGCGGATGTTCGATTATTCTTGCGCGTCCGGGAAAACGTCCGATAAGCGATGGCGTGAGAATGATTTTGGCTCACACTGACTCCCCTCGCCTAGATCTTAAGATTAAGCCATTGTTTGAAAGCGACCATATTGCTTTTTTGAAGACTCATTACTACGGCGGCATTAAAAAATACCAATGGACGGCATTGCCGCTGGCAATGCATGGAGTAATTATTAAACGAGACGGCAAGTCGGTTGAAATTTCCATCGGAGAGAATGATAATGATCCGATATTTATGATCACTGATTTATTACCCCATCTTTCAAAATCTCAACTCGAAAAAAAACTTGAAGAAGCGATTACGGCCGAAAGCCTGAATGTTATTGTTGCCGGCATTGGAACAAAAAACAAAGACGACAAGGAGCCGGTGAAAAAAAATCTACTTAAATTATTAAATGAAAAATACGGAATTACTGAAGAAGATTTTGTTTCCGCTGATTTAGAATTAGTGCCTGCCGGTCAAGCTCGCGATTTGGGATTTGACCGATCAATGGTGGCCGCTTACGGACAAGACGATAGGGTTTCGGCCTATGCGTCGTTGATGTCATTTCTTAGCGATTATGAAAATGAATATGCATCGGTTGTTGTTCTCACTGACAAAGAAGAAATTGGCAGTGAAGGGGCGACAAGCGCAAACTCAAGTTATATTATGGATTTTATCAGCGAGATAATTTTTTCCGAGACTGGTCATCACAATGAAAATATTTTGCGAGATGTTTTCTCCAAAACAAAAGCTATTTCCGCCGATGTTACCGTGGCGTTTGATCCTGATTATGCGGATGTTTTTGACACGATTAATACCGCTCGGATTGGCGCGGGGGTGGTGGTTGAAAAGCACAGCGGAAGCCGGGGAAAATATGAAACCAGCGAAGCGACCGCCGAATATACCGCTTTTGTTCGCAATTTTTTGAATAACTCAAACATTGTTTGGCAAACCGGGGGAATGGGAAAAGTTGATGTTGGCGGTGGCGGCACGGTGGCGATGTTTTTAGCGCGTTTGAATTTGGATATTGTGGATATGGGAGTGTCTTTGTTGTCAATGCACGCGCCGTTTGAAATCGCGTCAAAGGCTGATATTTATTCGGCCTATTTGG
>CAZFZI010000026.1:3923-9267 GCA_964523275.1 uncultured Candidatus Saccharibacteria bacterium | reverse complement strand
TTGATTTTGAGGTAATCGTTTCGGATAATGGATCGACCGACGGGAGTATCGAAATGATTAAAAAAGAATTTCCGCGGGTGCGGCTTCTTGAAAATGGAAAAAATCTTGGCTTTGCCGCGGCCAATAACCGCGCGTTGCCGTTGGCAAAAGGGGAGTATGTTTTTTATTTAAATCCCGACACTGTGATTTTGGATGGAAATATTGTTAAATTGGTTGAGTTTTTGGACTCGCATCCGAACGCGGGCGCTTGCGGGCCGCTGGTGTTAAATCCCGACGGCACGATGCAAAGGCAATGCAAGCGCGGCTGGCCGACTTTTAGAAATTCATTTTTTTATTATTCGGGATTGTGGAAACTATTTCCGAAATCTCTAAAATGGAAAAAAATTTCTGGCGGTTATTTTTGCTTGGACAAACCTGACGATCAAGTATGCGAAGTTGATCAGTTGAGCGGCGCGGCGATGATTTTTCGGCGCGATATTTTGGAAAAAACCAAAGGAATGGACGAAAGCTACGTTATGTATTGGGACGATACGGATTTGTGTTTTAGGGTTCAAAGTTTTGGATCTAAAATATATTATGTGCCGCAGGCCGAGATTACGCACTATGGCGGCGCGGGCGGCGCGCAGTTGCACGCTTGGCGTAATCTGTGGTATTTTCACAAAGGAGCTTGCGTTTTTTATCGCCGTTATTTGGCCAAGCAAAGCAATATCTTCGCCAACGCGCTATTTTACGCGGGGATTTGGGTTGCGTTTTCGCTGAAATTCGCGTGCAATCTTATCGCCAAAGAAAAGACCATCGGCTCAAAAAAACCGGTGGCAAAATGAATTTTGGTTGCAAATATACTAATTAATATATAATTTGGTCATTGCACTATCCTAATTCATTATGAAAACGGTTATCCAAGATCGCTGAAATTGCGCGGATTGGCGGAAGAGGGTGGAGGCGGTAAAATAGTGATATGTTTCCGGAATATGTTAAAAAACACATATTGCGGAAATATAACAGCAAAATTAGGGGAAAGGTTTGACTAATATACTAATTCATATATAATTAGTATATAGTAATATCCTAATTATATGATAATTAAGCGGGAAATTCAGTCAAAAGCGGAAAAAGCCCTTTTTAAGGGCAAAATTGTCGTAATTTACGGCGCGCGGCAAGTCGGTAAAACCACTTTGGTCAAGACTATTTTGCAAAATCAAACAAAAATAAAAACCGCTTATTTCAATTGCGACGAACCGGACGTGCGCGAAAATCTTACAGGGAAAACCTCCACCGAATTAAAATCATTTTTAGGCGACAGCGAATTGGTCGTTATAGACGAAGCCCAGCGGGTAAAAAACATTGGGTTGACGTTGAAACTTTTAGCCGATAATTATCCTCAAACCCAAATTATCGCCACCGGATCGTCGTCGTTTGATTTGTCAAACGAAATTGTCGAGCCGCTTACCGGCCGCAAGATTGAATTTTATCTTTATCCGTTTTCTTTGGGAGAATTAAAAGACGCTTATTCCAAAATTGAGATTAACCGAATGCTGGAAAACAGAATGATTTTCGGTATGTATCCAGACGTGGTTTTCGAAAGCGATCAAGCAAAATCGGAATCAATTAAAGAGCTTGCCAAGAGCTACGTTTTTAAAGATGTTTTGCAATACCAAAAAATCAAGAATCCCGAAATTTTGGAGAGATTGCTGCAGGCGCTGGCTTTGCAAATCGGCGGACAGGTAATTTACAGCGAGATTGCTTCGCTGGTCGGAACCGATAAAGTAACGGTTGCTAATTATATCAGAATTCTTGAACAGGCGTTTATCATTTTTCGCTTGCCTCCGTTTTCGCGTAATGCGCGCAACGAATTGAAACGGACCCGCAAAATTTATTTTTTTGACAATGGGATACGCAACGCGCTGATCAACAATTTAAATCCGCTTTCTTTGCGTCAGGACGCGGGCGCTCTTTGGGAGAATTTTATGATCAGCGAACGGATAAAGCGCAACCGCAATATCGGGCGCGATGCCAATTTGTATTTTTGGCGCACACTGCAAAGACAAGAAATCGATTTAATAGAAGATTGCCAAGGGAGTTTGTCCGGATTTGAATTTAAATGGCGCCCGCGGCCGGGGAAAACGCCGATAGCTTTCTCGCGCGCTTATCCCGATGCCGAAGTTAAAATGATTTCCAAAGAAAACTACGGAAATTTTGTCGGATTGTAAAAATTGCGTCAATTGACGGAAGGGGACGGAGGCGGTAATATGATAATATGTTTCCGGAATATGTTAAAAAACACATATTGCGGAAATATAATCAAGCGAAATAATGCAATTTATAGAATTTAAGGAAAAATTAAAGCGATTTAAGATTTTCAGTTTAACCGATATTCGTAAAAACGATCCTGATTTTGATTTGAGAAGGTTAAATGAATGGCAAAAGAAAAATTATATTAAAAAAGTTCGCAAGGGGTGGTATATTTTTTCTGATTTTGATATTAACGAAGCCGGCTTGTTTTTGATCGCCAACAAGATTTACGCGCCGTCATATGTGTCGCTGGAAATGGGTTTGTCGCAATATAATTTAATTCCGGAGATGGTTTATGAAACAACCTGCGTTACTTCGCGCAAAACTGTTTCCTTTGAAACCGAAATAGGAAATTTTTCCTATAAACATATCAAGCCGGAATTAATGTTCGGTTATAAATTGCGCCGGCAAGGGGATTGTTGCTACGCGATCGCGGAAATCGAGAAAACACTGCTTGATTATCTTTATTTAACCCCCGATCTTAAAAGTAGCGAAGATTTTCACGAGATGAGATTTAACTACGATGAATTTAAAGAAGAGGCGGATATGGAAAAATGGAAAAAGTATTTGGCGGCTTTCAACAGCAAAGCCTTGACCGTTCGCGCCGGAAAATTTATCAAGTATTTCAATGCTTAATTTATCTCAAATAGAAGAATATTATTCCCAAGCGGAAAGAAAATTCAAACGCAATATCCTGCGCGAATATTTGCAGTATAAAATACTGGAAATTGTTTTTAATTCCAAAGCGGGGCAAAAAATGTCTTTTTTGGGTGGCACCGCGTTGCGCATTGTTTACGGGAGCGTCCGTTTTTCGGAAGATTTGAATTTTGATAATTTTGATCTTTCGGAAGAAGAATTCACCGGTCTTTCCGATGAAATACGCGTGGCTTTGGTGAAACAAGGGTGTAATGTTCAGATAAAAAATGTTTTCAAGGGAGCGTATCGTTGTTATATAAAACTGCCCGAAATTCTTTTTGACAATAAATTATCCGATCTGCGCGGAGAAAAAATCGTAATCCAGGTGGACACCGCGCCGCATAATTTTACTTACGGCAAGGAATTGAAGAATATAAACAAATTTGACGTGTTCACTCAAATATACGCAACGCCTGTTGATATTATTTTGTCGCAAAAAATATATGCCGCGGTAAATCGCAAGCGGGTCAAGGGGCGTGATTTTTACGACATTGTTTTCCTTTTATCGCGAACAACGCCGAATTATGAATATCTGAACGCCAAATTGGATGTGAAAAACGGAAGCGATCTTAAAAAAATATTGTTATCCAAAACCGCCAGCTTTGATTTCAAGGCAATGGCCAAAGACGTAAAGCCGTTTTTAACGGACGATGGGGGTTTAAAAAGAGTTGAATTATTCTTGCCTTATATTGAATCGCTGGAAATGGAAAAATGAATAAAAAAATATTGTTAAATTTTGTTTTGCCGCTTGCCGATATTGTTTTGATGTACGCGGCGCTGTTTTTGGTGTTGGCTTTTCGCTATGGCGATTTTTCAGTTTTTCCCGGGCCGCAGAGCCGGGAATTTTTCTTTCATTTCATTATTATCCACGCGGTTTGGCTGGTTTTATTATATGCTTTTGATTTTTATGATTTTTCGCGCCCAAAAGGTTTTGTTCTGCTGGGCAAGAATGCGGCGCTCTTCGCGCTCTTGGCGTTTTCCACCGGCGCGGTCTATTTTTATCTGAATTTGCATTCGCTGATCGCGCCCAAAAGAATACTTTTCGGCGACGTATGCTTGTTTTCGTTGTTTGTTTTCGCGCGCGTGGTTTTGGCGAGTCGTTTCGCGGTCTCTCGGCGATTGGAAAAGCGTATCGCGGTGGCCGGGTGGTGTCCGGAAATGGAAGAGCTGGCGCGAAAGTATTTGTTGCCGGCGGGCTACAAAATCGTGGCGGTTTTTCGCCCCAATGCTTTGGAAAAAATTTGCGGCGCGGATGTTTTTGTTAGAGAAAGCGATTTTATTGGTGCCGTAAGAGATCGTAGAATAGGGATGGTTGTTTTTGCCACTCCGGCAGGCAGAGCGGATCTTCCCGAAATGTTTTCCGGGGCGGGCATAAATACCAAAGTAATCGGCTTGCCGAGTTTTTATGAAGAGCTTACCGGAAAGGTGCCCCTTAATTTGATTGACAAGTTGTGGTTTATGGAAATCGCGCCGTTTACTTTGAGGAAAAACTATGTTAACGCAAAGAGGATTTTTGATATTTTTTTTGCGGCAATCGGTTTGGTTTTTGCGGTAATTATTTTTCCGTTCGTGTATCTGGCGATCAAGGTTGATTCTCCCGGCCCAGTGCTTTATGTTCAAAAAAGAAAAGGGAAAAACGGCAAAGTTTTTAATTTTTATAAATTCCGTTCAATGTATGCTTCCGACAATCAATATTCGGTATGGCGGGTGAACGACGACGAGCAGATTACGCGCGCGGGTAAGATGTTGAGAAAAACGCATATTGATGAATTTCCCCAATTGATCAACATTTTGAGAGGCGATATCAGCTTTGTCGGGCCGCGGCCGGAATGGGAAAAACTGGCGGTTGATTATGAAAAAAAGATTCCGTTGTATCGCTATCGCTATTTGGTGCGTCCGGGGTTTACCGGCTGGGCGCAAATTAATTACAAGGCATCTGCTTCGGTTGATGAGGCGCGAGAAAAGTTTGAGTATGATTTATATTACATCAAAAACCGTTCTTTTTTGCTGGACATCTCCATTCTCTTGAAAACCGCGCAATTGTTTTTTCGTTAAATTGATGGTAGTTTGAAAAATAAGCTTAATCTGAAAAATTAATTTATGGACAACAGAACAAGTATAAACGACGGACCGTGCTTTGATAGTGACGAAATTGATTTGCGCGAATTAGCGGAAGTTTTGATGCGCCGAAAAAAAACGATTTTTGGTATTGTTTTGGCGGCGGTAATCGGCGCTTTGGTGATTAGTGTTACTTTGCCCAAGGCGTATGAAATCAAAACCGCTTTGGAAATAGGCGTGATTGTTACTCCTGAAACAAATGAGGCGATTGAAAGTTCGGTTCAGCTTCAGGAAAAAA
>CAZFZI010000026.1:0-3823 GCA_964523275.1 uncultured Candidatus Saccharibacteria bacterium | reverse complement strand
GTTACTCCTGAAACAAATGAGGCGATTGAAAGTTCGGTTCAGCTTCAGGAAAAAATTGAAAAAGACGTTTATGGCAACATTGTTCGCCAAGAACTAAAAATCAGCGAGCAGGACTATCCCAAAATTAAAGTTGAAAATTTAAAGGACACTAACACAGTTTTTATTTCCACGCGCTCTTCTCAGGTTGATGAGGCCAAAAAAATTTTTCAAGCGATCAGCGCGCTGATTTTAGCTGATCACGCGCAAAAATTGGAAGTGGTGAAAAAAAAATCCGAAACCAGAATAAAGATTGAAGAAAAGAATATTGAGCGGTTGCAAAACAAAATCCAGTCGCTTGAGCGGGAAAAAAATGCTGTTGAAGGCAGGGTAGCTGTTTTGCAGACGTTGCCGATTACGAGCCGGGATGCCGGAACCCAATTTGCGCTTTTTGACAACAAAGAACAATTTGAGAATAAAATTCAGGAAATAGAAAACACATATCAGCAAATCAATTCCAGCGAAGCGTTTATCAATTCTTTGCAAACAACCATTAACCAAAGCAAAATGACCGAAGTAATCCGAGAACCGTTAGCTTCCGAAAAGCCGGTGAGCCCGAGGCCGCTTCTCAATGCGGTTTTGGCGGCGGTGTTAGGGTTGTTTGTCGGAATTTTCGTGGTTTTGATCGCGGAATGGTGGAATAACACGAAAAAATTTGATGAACGCAAAATTACCGCTCAACATAATTAAAGGTGCCGCCTTTATGGCGTTGTTGACGTCGTTTATTGTCAATACTGATTATTATTTTCCCTATACGGGGCTCAAGGGAGTTTATTTTATGGCCGCCGCGGAAATTACCTTTTTTGCTTGGGCGGCTCTTGCGCTAAAATTCAAGCAATATCGGCCGGATTTCAAAAATCCGGTCGTTTTTTCGGTAATGCTTTTTTTGGCGGTTCTTTTTGCCAGCGCGGTTTTCGGTGCAAATTTTGCAAACAGTTTTTGGTCTAATTTTGAAAGAATGGGCGGGCTGTTGATGTTTTGTCATTTGACTGCTTTTTTTGTTGTGGTTGCGACAGTGTTTGAAAAACGCGATTGGATAAAGTTTTTTTCCGCAAGCGTTGTAACTGCGACAATTGTTGGCGTTGAGGCACTTTTGAATCAAAATGCCGCGTCGCGAAGCGGGGGATTTATTGGTAATGATTCCTTTTTGGGCGCTTATTTGCTGTTTAATATTTTCATCGCGCTATATTTGCTGATACGATATTGGAAAGCAGAGAATAAAATTGTCAAAATTTTTTCGGGAATTTCGTTTTTGATTTTGTCATTTTTTTTAATGCTTGAAGGCACCCAAACATGGGCCAATCTTATCAACGCGAATTTTGATTTTTCACGGATTGATCTGGCGCGTGATATTTTCGGTCGCGGCGCGCGCGCGGCCAAGATCGCGTTTTTGGCCGGAATGATTTTATTGACGACATTGCGCTTGGCGACAAGCAAAAAAACTATTGCCAAAATTATCGGGCGGGGATTGCTTGCGTTTGCGACAGTTGCTTCATTCGTTTTTGTTTTTATGGCGACTCGCGCGGGTAATCCGGTTTATCAATCAATGGTTGATCGTTTTGGCAAAGGAACGGTGTATGGCCGCTTGGTCGTTTGGGAAATTGCTTGGAAAGGATTTTTGGAGCGGCCGTTGTTGGGATGGGGGCCGGAGAATTTTGATTTGGTGTTCGCGCGGCATTATAATCCGTGCCTGGGCTCGCATGAATGCGGCGGTGAAATTTGGTTTGATCGGGCGCACAATATAGTTTTTGATCTTCTGGCTGAAGTTGGGGCATTGGGCTTTTTGGCTTATTTGGGAATGTTTGCCGCGGCGATTTTTGTTTTGTGGAAGGGGTATTTTCAAAACAAATTCGGTTTTGCCGAAGCGGGTGTTTTTACGTCCTTATTGGCGGCATATTTTTTGCAAAATCTCACCGTGTTTGATATGACCGCAAGCCACTTGATGTTTTTTTCCTGCCTGGGTTTTGCCGCGTTTTGCGAGAATCCCAAAAGCGAGCGTGCCGGTAATCCGGCGCAATTGACTCCTTTTAGAAATTTTCCGGCAATCACGATTTTTATCGTTGCGATAATTTGTTTTTTCAATTTTGTTATTGGGCCTTGGGGGGCTGATCGTTATGTGTTGCAAACAGCCCAAAAAACGATTATCCGTTCTTCTGAAGGCAAGGTCATTTCCGAAAAAGAAAACAATCCTTTCGGTTCGCCGGCGCGTCTTGATTTTTATCAAAAAAGTATTGAGGCTTCGCCGGTGGGAAGATTTCAAGCAAGGCTGTTTTTTTCCCGTATGTGGCTAGAGGCTTTGGAGGTTGAAGGCACGATTGCGCAGATCGATAGACAACAAATCAACGCGGAGTTTGAATTTATTGCCGGCCAGTTGCAAAAAAGCGTTGTTGAATCACCGCTTGATTTCAAATCATGGTTGAAGCTCGGGGAGATTTATAACAAATGGTCGCTTTTTGACAAAAGCAAACTTGCTGACGCTGAAAATGCCTTGCAAAAAGCCATACAACTTGCGCCCAACAACCAATTGTCTTATTGGCATTTGGCGCAAACCCGGCTTTATCAATTGCGCGCGGATGATGCTGAATCTTTGGCGCAACAGGCATATGATTTATATCCGAAAAGCGCGAAGGCGCAAAAAGTGCTTGAAGAAATCAAAAAAATACAAGAAAAAATTGCCAATACCAAAAAATAGCCTCGGCGATTTTTTGACTCGCGTTCGCGGTTTTGATAGAATAATTGGGATTTAAACTTTGAAATTATTATGAGCTTTATCAAGCAAAACGAATCGCTTAATAATTATTGCACCTATGGAATCGGCGGACCGGCGAGAGTTTTGTTTTCGGCAAAAGATACCGATGAAATAATTACCGGGCTGGAAACCGCGCGCGAAAAGAATTTTTCTTTTTTCGTGCTGGGCGGCGGAAGCAATGTTCTTTTTTCCGACCGCGGTTTTGGCGGGTTGGTTTTAAAAATGGAAAATAATTTTATTGAAATCGCCAAAGAAAATGAAAGCCAAGCTTTGCTTTCTGTTGGCGCCGGAATGCCGCTGGCCGCGCTGGCGAAATTCGCGCGCGAAAATTCTTTGACCGGAATGGAATGGGCCGCGGGAATTCCGGGAACTGTCGGCGGCGCGATCCGCGGCAATGCCGGCGCGTTTCATCAAGACATTTCCGAAAGCGTTCGCCAAGTTAACGTGTTGGAAATTTTGCCGCAAAAGATTATCAAAAGAATTTTTAATAAATCCGATTGCGGTTTTTCTTATCGGGAGAGCGCTTTTAAACGCAATAAGAACTTGGTGGTTGTTTCGGTTCAGATCACGCTGGCCAAAGGGAAAAAAGAAGAAATAAAAAGGCTTACGGATGAATATCTGGCCAAAAAAGCCACCGGCCAGCCGCTGGAATATCCGTCAGCCGGATCGGTGTTCGCAAACCCGCCCGGATTTTTCGCGGGCAAAATCATAGAAGATTGCGGCTTGAAAGGAAAAATTATCGGCGGGGCGCAAATCTCGGAAAAACACGCCAATTTTATTGTTAATCGCGGCGGGGCCACGGCGGCCGATGTTTTGGAATTAATCGCGCGAATTAAAATTGCGGCCAAAGAAAAATTCGGCACCGAGTTAAAAGAAGAAATAGAGATTGTGAAATAAAAAAATCAAAAAAAATCAAAAAACAAAAAATAGAAAATTTTGAAATTTGATGGTTTTCAATTTTGATTTTCGCACTTTAAATTATTTTGAGTTATCCACACTTGACAAAGTTTGCTGGCGTGAAAAAATAAAATTAATGAA
>CAZFZI010000025.1:0-9613 GCA_964523275.1 uncultured Candidatus Saccharibacteria bacterium | reverse complement strand
AAATCATTGATCCCAAGAGAGATCCGCGGCAGTTGTTGCGCGACAAGATCTTGGCAATTCGCAAAACTTTCTAAATTTTTTGGAATTGAAAACAAAAACTCCCGGGCAAAAGGGAGTTTTTGTTTTTGTTGCTCGCCGGATTACGTAATCAATTACGTAATTGATTACGTACACTTTGAATTGTGAAATACCAACTGTTGAAATCAATTTTCAACGCGCTCGTTGAAATTTGATTTCAACAAATTAAAAGATGCTTGTCTTGAATTTTTGGAAAAAATCAGTAGAATGGATAATGTATTTCGGGCGTTTAGCTCAGTGGCAGAGCGTTCCGTTCACATCGGAAAGGCCATAGGTTCAAATCCTATAACGCCCACATATAAAATTTAACATTAAATTATCTATGCACGATCCAAACAAAACCACGAAACTGCTTTTTACCTGCCTTGATTGGCGGCTTCATCCGGCAATTGAAAATTATTTTGCCAAAAGCGATATCGCTTGCGATATGTGCATAACTGCCGGATCGCTGAAGGGGCTGATTGATCCGGCAACGCAAGATTTTTTCATCAAACAGATTGAAGTTTCAAAAAATCTGCATCATTGCCAAGCGGCGGTTTTGACCATGCATATGGATTGCGGCGCCTATGGCGGCGCGGCGGCATTTAGCGGCCCGGAAGAAGAGATTGCTTGCTATAAAAAAGAATTGCAAAACGCAAAGCGAATAATTAACGAAAAATTTCCCGATTTGGCGATTGAAGCATGGCTTGTCGGTTTGGAAAGGTCCGGAGATAAATGGAATATCAATCCGGAGGCGATTGATATATAACGCAACATTATAACACTGAAATTGCGCGGATATGGCCAAGTTCCAAGATCTTAAAACCTTTCTCTATTCTTGGGGAGTGCTTACCAATACCATTATCGGTATTGCTATTTTTGCGTTGCCCTATGCGGCGCTGAAGGTGGGATTGCCCGCCGCGCTGGCATATTTGGCCGGATTGGGGGTCGTGGTGGCAATCATACATTTAATGTTTGGCGAAGTGGCGCTCAAAACTCCGGATTACAAGCGGTTGGTGGGCTTTGCCGACATCCACTTGGGGCAATGGGCAAAAATTGTGGCGGTGGCTATTTCCATTATCGGTTTTTTTGGATCGTTGCTGGCCTATATTATTATCGGGGGGCAATTTCTCCATGGATTTTGCGCGCCGTTCTTTGGCGGTTCTGAAACGTTTTACAGCTTGATATATTTTGCCATTGGCGCGCTTTTTGTCTATTTGGGCATCAACTTTATTGCCCGGTTTGAATTTTGGGGAATGGCGCTATTTCTGACAATTTTGGTTTTGCTGGCAATAAAGGGTGCGCCTTTGGTATCATGGGAAAATTTAACCGCGGGCACCGGCGGCCCGGCGGATATTTTTTTCCCATACGGCCCGATATTGTTCGCGTTTTGGGCAACATCGTCAATTCCTGAAATTGAAGAAATGTTGGGCCACAACGGTAGCAAAAAAATGCTTGGCAAGGTGATCATATCTTCGGCAATCACCGCGTTTTTGACTTACGCGGTTTTTATAATTTTTATTGTCGGCATCAGCGGAGCGCAAACCGCTGAATCCGCGTTGGCAGGATTGCGGCAGATGCTCGGCGAGGGCACGGCATCGGTTTTGTTTTTTTTGGGATTTATCACCAGTTTCACATCTTTTGTAATCACCGGCTTGGCGTTGAAAAAAATATTCGCCTATGATCTCAAAATCAATAAAACTGTTGCATGGCTAGCGGTTTCCATTATTCCTTTGGTTTTATTTTTGAGCGGTTTGCGGGATTTTATGATGATATTTTCGCTTATCGGCGGAGTTTTTCTCGCGATTGACGGAATTTTGATTGTTTTGATGTACCAAAAAATCCGGCCGGAGAAAAAATTTATGACGTGGCCTTTGCTTTTGATTTTGTTCGGGGGTATAATATACGAGTTGATATATTATTTGTTTTAATAACCAACGGTGTTTTATTATATTCTAATCTTCTTTGTTTGTTGCGTCGCGCTCTATTTCGCCGGAAATTGGGTGGTGGTTGGAATGGCGCGGCTGGCTAAATTTTTTGGTCTGAAAGAATTTGTGGTGGCGTTTTTTGTTATGGCGCTGGCCGCAACCTTGCCCAACTTGTTTTTGGCGGTGATGTCGGTTATCAATGGCATTCCCGAGCTTTCGCTGGGAGATATTTTGGGGGGCAATGTCGTGGATATGACGCTTGCCGTTGCTTTAGCCGCGTTTTTTTCAAAAAAAGGCATTGATGCAAAGGGTCACACCATCCAAGCGAGCGTGATCTTCACTTTCGTCGCGGCGGTGCTTCCTTTGGCGCTTTTACTGGACAATAATTTGTCGCGTATTGACGGAATTTTGCTTTTGACGCTTTTTGCCGTTTATATCTATTGGCTGTTGTCAAAAAAAGAGCGGTTCAAAACAATCTATGACGGCCATCAGGTGTCCATCGGCAAACAATTCAAAGATTTTTGGCGAGATATTGCCAAAGTTGCCGCCGGCATCACGGGATTGATGATTGTTGCCCAAATTCTCATAGTTTCAGCGGAATCTTTTTCCAGGGAAATGGGTGTTTCTTTACCGGTGATCGGCATCTTAATCATCGGGTTGGGAAACTGCTTTCCCGAAATTTATTTTGGCATCGCCGCGGCCAAAAGCGGCAAAACCAAAATGATTATGGGGGATTTGATGGGCGCGATCGTTATTTCGGGAACATTCGTTTTGGGCATGGTTGCCTTGATTTCACCGATTGAGATCGGACACTTGGCAAGATTTGCCGCCGCGCGATATTTTCTTTTCGGTGCGGCGCTATTGTTCTATGTTTGTGCCCGATCCGGCCAAAAAATAACCAAAAAAGAAGGACTTCTGCTTTTGGCCCTTTATAACGCGTTCTTGATCACCGAAGTTTTTGCCAAATAGCAAAAAACTATTAATCTTTAATCTTTAACAAAAATACAATTAACGCCACTCCTCCAGGGTTTAAAGATTAGTAATTCTTTGATTTGATTTTTTCAATTTGCTTCTTGATCTCGGCCGCTTTTTCAAATTGCAGATTGCGGCGTGCCAGATCAAGCTTGGCGGTTAGCTCTTTTTGATACTCCTTGATAAATTCATCGGCGGGAAGCTTTTCTTCCGCTTTATTTCGCGCCGATAAAGTTTCTTTAATTTCTTTATAGATTACCTCGGGCGCAATCCCGCGTTTTTTATTATATGCGGCTTGGATTGCCCGCCGGCGATCGGTTTCTTCCATCGCCCGAGCCATTGAGCCGGTGATATTGTCGGCATACATGATCACCAAGCCTTGCGGATGGCGGCTGGCCCGCCCCATTATCTGCACCAGCGAAGTTTCATCGCGCAAAAACCCTTCTTTGTCGGCATCAAAAAGCGCGATCAGTGAAACTTCGGGCAAGTCCAGTCCTTCGCGAAGCAGATTGATACCCACAAGCACGTCAAATTTTCCTTTGCGCAAATCCGCCAGAATTTTCGGCCTTGCCAGCGTCTTGATTTCGGAATGCAGATATTCGGCTTTAATATGATGGGTTTTTAAATGATCGGCCAAGGCTTCGGCCAAGCGTTTGGTAATCGTCAAACAAAGAGTTCTTTGACCCAGTTTTTTTCGCGCTTCGATTTCTTTGATCGCGTCTTGGATTTGATTTTCCGTGCCGCGAACTTCGATCATAGGATCCAATAAATAGGTCGGGCGCACAATTTGTTCGGCAATTTGTTTTGAGACCGATCTTTCATAATTCCCCGGTGTTGCCGAAACAAAAACCACCTGATTTGTTTTTTTCAAAAACTCATCATATTTCAATGGCCGGTTGTCAATCGCCGAAGGCAAGCGAAAGCCGTAATTTATCAACGGCTGTTTTCGCGCGAAATCTCCGGCTTGCATTCCGTGAATTTGCGGCACGGTGATGTGCGACTCGTCAATCATTATCAAATAGTCCTTGCCAAAATAATCAAGCAGGGTATAGGGAGCCGAGTCGGGCTTTCTGAAATCCAAATGGCGCGAATAATTTTCAATCCCGCGACACCAGCCGGTTTCCCTGATAAGGGAAATATCATATTCGGTGCGGCGGCGGATACGCTCGGCCTCGACCAGTTTCTCTTCTTTTTTAAAAAACCTAACTTGCGCTTCCATTTCAGACTTAATGTTTTCCAGCGCATCATTAACTTTTTCGCCTCCGGCCATCCAGAATTTTGCCGGCCACAAATCGGCAACGCCTGTCGGTGCAAATTTGCCAAATGGCGCCGGGCTTGTGGCAATGCTTTTTATGCGCCCTCCTTCAATTTCAATGCGGTTGATAACTTTCGCGCCGGCCAGCCACACATCAACAAAATTCATCCGCTTGCGAAAACGGCCGCATGCCAATTCGTAGTCGTTGCGCTCATATTGCAAATCCAACAATCTGCCGAACAATTGCTCAAAAGTAATCGGCTGGCCCGTTTTCAAAATCAACCGCTCGCGCAAATAAGTTTCGGGCTTTCCCAAATTATAGATACAGGAAACCGATGCCACCACGATGGTGTCGCGCCGCGAAAGCACGGATTGCACCGCTTCGTGGCGCAGGCGATCAATTTCCTCATTGATCTTTGAATCTTTTTCAATATAAGTGTCTGTTGCCGGAATATAGGCTTCGGGCTGGTAATAATCATAATAGGAAACAAAATAACAAACTTCATTCTTCGGAAAAAATCCCTTGAATTCCTCATAGAGCTGTGCCGCCAAAGTTTTGTTGGGGGAGATTACTAAAGTGGGACGGTTAGTTTTTTCTATCACTTTGGCCATCGTGTAAGTCTTTCCCGAACCCGTAACACCCAAAAGCGTCTGAAAATCAAAACCGCGTGATATCCCGTCGCTTAATTTTTCAATCGCCTGCGGCTGATCTCCCCGCGGCTCAAATCCCGACTCAATCTCCATTTTTTGCATCGCATTTTGTGGCATTTGTATTTTGAGGTCGTTCCTCGCTGTAATCGGCAAGGTGCGACCTCGTTAAACTTGTATTTTAAAAATTCTATCAAACGATTATTCTTCAACCCTTGACTTTTCTTTTTTTTTTGATATTTTTTAATCGGTGATAGAAATTTCACAAATTAAAGAATTTCCCCACGAAGTTACTATCAAAGGCGTTGATGGTAGGTGGAGAGTAGTTGGCCGCTCGGTAGTTGATAGAATAGGCGATAATTTTGTAACCGTGCAAGTCACCCTCAGTCTTATACGCCCGCGCCCAAAGTAATAGAACTATTTTATAGTTCTCTCTTTTTTTATATTTTTTTTCTTCTTAATTTATTATACCCGATGGCGAAGCGGTGGGATTCGTCGCGGATTTGTAAAAACAGGTTGGACAAATCTTTGGGTAGTTTTGATAATTGCGCGTAATTTTTGGAAAACCGGCTAAACAATTTCCCATCCTTATCGCCAATCTTTGCCAGCGCGATTGTTGGTATATCAATATCTTTGGTGGCTTTCAACTGGCCTTTGCCGCCGTCCAGCAGAATCAGATCGGGGAGCGGCCATTCTTTATGTTTCATCCGCCGAGTTAAAATTTCTTTCAGGCAAGCAACGTCGTTTTGTCCTTCAATAGTTTTAATCTTGAATTTGCGGTATTCGTTCTTATTTGGCAGGCCGCCCTCAAATACCGCCATTGACCCGGTTGCCAGCGTCCCGCTTAAATTGGAAACATCATACCCCTCCACCCTCAGGGGTTTTTGGCGCAGAGATTGCAAAGGTCTAACCTTTGCAGCAAAGGTTAGACCTTTGCAAGAATTGCCCTGATAAATTCGCAACAAAACTCGCAATAGCGCCATCGTTTCATTATAATCTTTCTTTACCTTTTTGGTTTTGTTGGCGCAGGGCGCCAAGCACAATGCCAAATCGCGATAAAAACACGCATTTTTGGGCAAATTGCGACAGGTGCGATAGGGAAGCGCCTTCCGTATCTCTTTTAAAAAACCTTTTATTTCCCGTCCGCTAACAAACGGCCCAAAGTTAGCGGGCACAGTGGAAGTCAAACTTCCACTACTTCCGCGCTTAAAATTTAGTGGAAGTTTGACTTCCACTGATTTTGGTTGGGGTTGATGGGTGAGGCAAACGCGAGGGAAATATTCGTTGGATATTGCGGTTCGGCTCGGCTCACCGCAAGCAATATAAAAATAGTTTTTGTCGTCTTTCCACTCAACATTCCAGCGCGGCTGGAGTTTTTTGATGAATTGCTGTTCCAAAATCAACGCCTCTTTTTCGGTTGAAGTTTGGATAAAATCAATGTCGGCGATTTGCGAAATAAAGTTAAACGCGTGTTGATTCGGTTTTTGAAAGTGGTTTTTCACCCGTTTTTTCAAATTCTTCGCTTTGCCAACATAAATAACCTTTCCATCAACGTTTTTGAAAAAGTAGACTCCGGCGTTATCCGATAAATTCTCAATTTTGTTTTTCAAATCATCATCCATCTTTTCAAACTACCACAATACCGGCCCTTTTCAAGGGCTGATTTTGGGTGTATAATGAAGCGCTAAGATAAGTAAATCAAAATTTAAAATTCAATTTTAAATAAAATTAAAAATTTAAAATTATAAATCAAAACACACATCTACTGCGAATCTTGTTTTAAAATTTGATTTTGAATTTGGAATTTTGTTTATAATTTATCATTTATAATTGAATTTTGATTTTATGGAAAATGATTTTATAGAGCTTTCGGGGGTGAAGGTGCACAACTTGAAAAATATTTCGGTCAAGATTCCCAAAAATAAATTGGTGGTGATTTGCGGTATTTCCGGGTCGGGAAAATCTTCATTGGCGTTTGACACGATATTCCAAGAAGGCCAGCGAAGATATTTGGAAAGCTTGTCGTCTTATGCCCGCCAGTTTTTGGGTGGACTGAAAAAGCCCAATGTGGAAAAAATCAGCGGCTTGTCGCCAACTATCGCGGTTAACCAAAAAACCGTTTCTTCCAATCCGCGATCCACCGTGGGCACGCTCACTGAAATTTATGATTATTTGCGCCTGCTTTTCGCGCATATTGGCGTTCCTCATTGCCCGCGATGCGGCAAGCCGGTTGTCGCGCAAACTCCGAACAATATCGCGCAAAAAGTTTATGAAATCGCGCTAAAAAAAGAAGTGGCGGTTGTCGCGCCAGTGGTCGTTGCCAAAAAAGGAGCCCATCAGGGAGTTTTGGAAGAGATCTACCGTTCGGGATGGCCGCAAATTATTATTGACAACATCACTTATCCCGCCGACGAAGGCAAAGATAAAATTCTGGACAAGAACAAAACCCACAACATTGGTGTGCCGATTGACGCCTTTGATCTGCGAAAATACACACAAGGACCAAAAGCCGATAAAAAGCGCTTGTCCAAATCCGAGCAAGAAGCGCTGGCAACAAGAAAGAAAAAAATAGAAAACATTTTAAAAGAAGAAAAAGAGCGGATATTGGCCGCAGTCAAAAAGGCTTTAGAAATGGGAAGGGGAAGAATTGTCGCCGACAAGCCGTTTTCTTCGCGATTTTCGTGCCCGGAGTGCGATATTTCTTTGTCCGACATTGAGCCCAAAATGTTTTCGTTCAACAGCCCTTATGGCGCGTGCAAAACTTGCCAAGGATTGGGCAAGCTGGCAAAGATTAATAAATCATTAATATTGAATCCGCGCTTGTCGCTCAATCAGGGGGCGATTTTGCCCTGGTTTTCGCTGGGGCGATGGTCTTTGAGGTCTTTGGGCGTGCCGGCGCAAAAATGGTCTTTGCAAAACCTTGCCCAAAAAGAAAATTTTTCTTTGGATGAGCCATTTGGCAACTTGCCCGAACAAATCCAAGAAATAGTGCTTTACGGAAACAAAAATCCGGCGAATTACGAAGGTATTATCCCGCGCATGGAGCGGGCATATCGGGAAACAAGCTCGGAATATCTGCGTGGCGAGATTACCAAATATATGTCCGAAATTGAGTGTTCAGCCTGCAACGGCGCAAGATTATCACCCGAGGCTTTAGCGGTTAAAATAGGGCAAAAAAGCATTTATGACATAAGTGCGATGCCGGTTAAGGAAGAGATTGATTTTTTCAAGCAACTGCAAAAAGATTTGCCCGAAAAGCAAAAAGAGATTGCCCAATCGCTGTTGCGAGAGATTTGCAAACGGCTGAGCTTTTTGGTTGAAGTGGGTGTGGATTATATCAACTTGTCGCGTGAGGCAACGACTTTGTCGGTGGGAGAAAACCAGCGCATCCGGCTGGCTTGCCAGCTTGGTTCGGCGCTTTCGGGCGTGATCTATGTGCTGGATGAACCAACGGTGGGCTTGCATCAGCGCGATATTGACCGCCTGATCGGCGCTTTGCAAAAATTAAAGGAATTGAAAAACACGGTGATTGTGGTGGAACACGACGAACAAGTGATGCGCGCCGCGGACTGGATAATTGAGATCGGCCCAAACGCCGGCATTTACGGTGGCAAGGCGGTTTTTGAGGGCACGCCCGCGAAATTGTTCAAATCAAACACGCTCACGGGAAAATACCTTTCCAAAAAACTTGCCGTTTTGTCAGACTTCAAAAAAAAGGAGATAAGCGATCGCACTTTGTGGCTTGAGCTTTTGGGCGCGAGACAATTCACCCTGAAAAACGTTGACCTGAAAGTTCCGTTGGGAAAATTAACCGCGGTTTGCGGAGTTTCGGGATCGGGCAAAAGCACGTTGGTGATTGACACCTTGTCGGCAATTCTTTTGCGCGACATTATGCGCGCGCGCACCGTGCCGGGAGAATATGAAGAATTAAAGGGAATGGAAAGATTAAATAAGGCGGTATTGATGGATCAAAGCCCCATCGGCAAAACTCCGCGCTCAAATCCGGCAACATACACGGGAGTTTTCAATTACATTCGCGAACTCTACACCCGCACCCGCGACGCGCAAATGCGAGGATTCACACCGGGGCATTTTTCGTTTAACACGCAAAAGGGGAGATGTCCGGCATGCGCCGGCGAAGGATTCCAAAAAGTGGAAATGTATTTTTTGCCCGATGTCTATGTGGAATGCGAAGTTTGCCATGGCAAGCGGTTCACCGCCGAAGTTTTGAATGCCAAATACCGCGACAAAAGCATTGCCGATGTTTTGGATATGAGCATTGACGAAGCAAAAAACTTTTTTACTGATATTCCGCCAATCTATGACAAAATGCGATTATTGTCCGACATCGGGCTGGGTTATTTGCAATTGGGACAGTCCGCGCCCAGCTTGTCGGGCGGGGAGGCGCAGCGAGTGAAGCTGGCAACCGAACTTGCCAAGCGCGACACCGGAAGAACAATTTATATTTTGGACGAACCCACCGTGGGCTTGCACTTTGACGATGCCAAAAAATTGTTAATCATTTTGCGCCGGCTGGTGGAAAAAGGCAACACCGTGTTGGTGATTGAGCACAACCTTGATTTTATCAAAGAAGCCGATTGGGCGATTGAGTTGGGCCCCGATGGCGGCGGCAAAGGCGGCAAAATAATCTTTAATGGCACCCCGGAACAACTCGCCAAGTCCTCCACCCAAACCGCTAAATTTTTGAAATAATACTTATTATCAGATCAAAAAATCAAGTATTATTAAGAAA
>CAZFZI010000024.1:1760-9939 GCA_964523275.1 uncultured Candidatus Saccharibacteria bacterium | reverse complement strand
TTGATGTTGAAGGCGCGATGAAGATCATCTCCGGCACGGCGAAAAATATGGGGATAACGGTGGAGTAAGTATTCAGGCAGGTACCGGTGTAAGCACCAAATCCAAAGCCCCGCGCAAGCGGGGTTTTGATTACCCGTAGGGGCGGGCTTTATGTCCGCCTTTTGGTTTTTCGTGATACCGGATTCAAATTTCCGATTTTAATTTATTCTTTGCGGCGTGGTAGGATTGGGGTATAGAGAAGCACGCGGGCAGGTTATTTAATGTGGAGATTTGTTGATTTTGTCAAGGTTGGCGGGCGGGGGGAAAAGAGATATAATGAAAAATTGGGAATTGTAAATACATAAATACGAATGCGAGTTTGTAGAGGTCGCACCTCGGCGATTACGCCGAGGAACGACCTCGAATGCGGGATACGAAATTCAAAATCTAAAATTTAAATAAACTAAAGGTATGATATTATCGGATACTGATATTCGGCGGTATATGGCCGAGGGGAAAATCAAAATTGATCCGGCACCGGATTTTTCCAGCCAGCTTGGGCCATGTTCACTTGATTTGTCTTTGGGCAATCATTTCAAAATGTTTAAGCCGTCAAATTACGCGTTCATTGACGTGAAAAACAATTATAACGGCGAACTGATGGAAGAAGTGATCGTGGGCGACGATATGCCGTTTATCATCCAGCCGCGCGAATTTGTGATCGCGGTTACCAAGGAAACCATCACTCTCTCTTCTGATTTGATGGGACGCCTGGATGGCCGATCGTCGTTGGGGCGGTTGGGTTTGGTGGTGCACAGCACCGCCGCGCGGTTTGATCCGGGATGGACCGGCAAGGCGGTGATGGAGTTCGGCAATCTGGGCATCCGGCCGATAATTCTCTATGCGGGGATGAGGATTTGCGCAATGACTTTTGAGACGCTTTCCTCGCCTTCGGGCGTCCCCTATTTATCGCAAAAAGACCACAAATATGCCGGCCAGAGCGGCGCGGTGGGATCAAAAATCACTGAAGAAAAATTCAAATCCTAAACCCTAAATTCTAAATCCTAAATAAATCCAAATATTTTAAATCGTAAATTCAAAACAAAATGATTAGAAACAGCGGTAAGTATTTTGTTTATGATTTATGATTTGTGATTTTGAATTTGTTTAGAATTTAGGATTTAGTGCTTGTTATTTTATGATTAGTACGAGGGATATTAAACTAAAATTTTTAGGGATAACGCCGGTTTGGGATGATGGCACCGGCAAATTGAGTCCCCAGCATTTGGTGGCGCTTTCCGGACTTTTAACCTATAGCGGCAAATCCATTGGCGATATTTTGGGCGAGTTGCGCGCTTCGGGAAAAGACATTGATAAAAAAATTATCGCGATTTTGCGCCAGTCATCGCTTAAAGGCCATGCCTCAATGGCCACCACGCCGGCGTTTTCCTTTTCCTATGAAGCCAGCAAATTTATTGATTCGGGCTTGACGGGTATTGTGTTTGCTTCGGCAATCATGGCTTCAGGCAGAAGGACGGACACTGTGCCCGAGGATATTGTTTTTCCGGAAGCAATCGGCAAAGATCTCCGCGCTCGTGAAACATACAAGGCGGCCTCGGAAAAAAATATTGAAGCTTTAAACCGTCTTTTGTCCGCCGGTGTGGGCAAAGACGAAGCCAGCAAGATTTTGCAATACGGAATTTACGGCACGGGGATCATCCAATTTTCGGTTGAATCGTTGGTGTCGTTGGCGCGCGAATATGAGGCCGAGCGCGAATGGATGCCCGAAGATATCGGTTTTTTAATCCGGGAGATTGAAAAGGAGCTCAAGGGTTTGGGGGTTGATTTGCTCTATGCCACGCGCTTGGCCGCGCCGCGCAACAATTATCCCTATCCCAACATCTTTAAAAATCCGACCCAATCAAACTTGGCGCGCGAAGTCGCGCAGACAAGCAAAATTCAGGAAAATTTCAAGATAATTTCCACGGATTTTGTGATCACCACCGGCTTGGAAAAAAGATTGAAAGATTTGGAACAAAAAATCAAAATTGCTACGGGCAATCGGCAAAAGCTTAAGAATGAATGGCAAGAGCTTTTGTCCGAGCGCCAGCAGATCGCGCGGGACTACGGGCTTTGCGCCAATATCAAGATTTTTTCCCAAGTGGCGTGGCGGGTTTGGGGCGATAAAAAACGGCATCGCACCGTGCCCATGGTTGTTGATTCGGTCTATCATTGTGCCGCCGCGGCCTTGAAGGTTTTGAGTTCTTATAAAAGCCAAATTGAAGAAAAGAAATTAACTCATGCCATGATTGATGAGATTGATCGCGTGTTTTCAATTCCGCCGGTCATTTTTGGCAACAAGGAATTTCTTTATGAATATCTTTCGCGGGCGCTTGATTCATTGGAAACTTATGAAGAATTGGTTAAAATGGGAATAAAAGAAAGGGACGCGATATTTGTGGTGCCGCGCGGACTTAAGCTGAACATGGTGCAAGATTATAATCTCTACAATTTGATCGCTGGTTATTATCCGTTGCGGATTTGCTCCACCGCCGAGGAAGAATTGCGCCGCTTGAGCTTAAAAGAAGTTGTGGCGATTAAAAATCTTTTGCAAGAAAAAGGCCTTGATTGGCTGGGGCGCCATATTGTTCCCAAGTGCCATTGCGCCGGTTTTTGTTTGGAGCATAATTGTTGCGGCGCGATCAAGGGGCTTGTTCCGGATTATGACGAAGAATCCCACCAAGAAATGCATCGTGATCTGGAAGCGAAATTCCAGGCGGTGTTAAACGATATTAAATAAATATGATATTGGGCATCAGCGAATTGCATCGGCTTGTGAAAGAAAAAAAAATGGTTGAAGGACTCTGCAAAAGAGAATTAAATTCTCCGGAAGGCGCGGGATTTGATCTGCGCTTGGGGGAGGTTTATGACCTTTCCGGAAGCGGTTTTTTGGGTGTTGAAGAAAGAAAAACTCCAAGCGCGAGCAAGCTGGCGTCATATGACAGTTCAAAGAAATCAAGTTTTGTTTTCAAGCCGGGAGGTTATTATTTGATAAAAACCATTGAAAAAGTAAACACTCCCGATGATATTTTGATATTGTTTCGTCCCAGAACAACGATATTCCGGTCGGGGCTGATGATTTTCACCGGCAACGCCAGTCCGGGCTATTGCGGCGAACTAACTTTCGGGATGGCTAATTTGGGGCGGAGCAACATTGAGATTGAGCTTGGCGCAAGGGTTGTTCACGCAATGTTCTATCAAATAAAAGGCGAGTCAAATGCCTATAAAGGGCAATGGCAGGGAGGAAGGGTTTCGGCGGAAAACACGGAAACACAAATATAAAAATATGGCCAAAAATTCTTTTCCGGGAAAATTTGTGGTTTTTGAGGGGCTGGATGGCGCCGGCAAAACCGCCCAAATCAAAATGATTGCGGATTATTTCAACGGCGGGAAATTCGGCCACAAACTGCAGGTGGTGATTGAGCCAACGCAATTGTTGATTGGTGGATTGGTGAGGAGCCGGTTGCGTGGCGATTGGCACAGTTCTCCGGACGCTTTGCAGTTGCTTTTTGCCGCGGATCGCGCCGATCATCTGCAAAAAGAGATTATTCCCGCTTTAAAGAAGGGAATGCTGGTGGTTGGCGATCGTTATAGTTTTTCCACAATCGCTTATGGCGCGGTGGATTGCGATTTTGATTGGCTGGCGGGAATTAACAGCCGGTTTATGATTCCCGACTTGACGATTTTTTTGAATGTTCCTGTTGATGAGTGTATCAGAAGGATAAGCGGGGAAAGGGGGTCCATAGAGCTGTTTGAAAAAGCCTCCATATTGAAGGAGATTGGGGGAAATTATCAGGCGGTTATTGAAAAATTTCAAAATAGTGCCAATATAAAAATTATTAACGGCAATCGCGAAAAGGAAGAAGTTTTTGCGGAAGCGCTTGCCGCCATTAAAGAGTTATTAGTTTGATTTGTCAATTATCGTGACAATTTTTAATCAAAAAAAAATATGGCTGTTGCAAAAAAAACAATAAAACTTCCCATCGCGTTGCGGATTGACCAAACCAACATTGATTCCAAGGCGAACCTTTTGGACATCAAAAAAACTTGCGCGGAAGTGAAAAAATA
Organism: uncultured Candidatus Saccharibacteria bacterium; assembly: GCA_964523275.1. Lineage (GTDB taxonomy): Bacteria > Patescibacteriota > Minisyncoccia > Minisyncoccales > UBA5738 > UBA5738. The sequence continues at coordinate 5,832 of CAZFZI010000024.1, read as the reverse complement.
CGGATTTCGCGGCATTTGCGTGAATCCGCAATGGGTGAACGCGGCCAAAAACGAATTAAAAGAATTTCCCGCCAAAGTGATTTGTCTGGTGGACGCGCCAATCGGCGACAGTTCCCACGAGGAACGGATGCAAATTTGTTTGACGGCCAAAAATAACGGCGCCGACGAACTTGATGTTGTTGCTTCGCTGGTTGACATCAAGCACGAGCGATGGGAGAATGTCTACAAAGATTTGGCCGCAATCTGCAAGATTTTGCCGGTAAAGGTGATTATCGGTTCGGGTTATCTGACCGACAAAGAGATTGCGATGGTTTCGCGTTTGGCAAAACAAGCCGGCGCGATTTGCGTGAAAACCGCTACTTCCAAGGACCCTCTTGAAGAGCGCGAGTTAAAAGAAAAATCATGGCACTTGGAAATTATGAAAAAAAACGCTCCTGGCTTGCTGGTTAAGGCGTCGGGAAATATCAAGGACGCCAAGGAGGCCAAGGCCTATGTTCGGGCGGGCGCCGATATCATCGGCACATCCAACGGAGTGGCAATCGCGAAAGGCAAATAAAATCAAATGTTAAATGATAAATGTTAAACAAATTTTAAAATCAAAATTTTAAATAATAAAAAAAACAATACGAAAACGGAATTTCGTTTTGATTTAAAATTTAAATTTTTGATTTTATTTATCATTTGATTTTTGATTTATTATTTTTATGGAATACATTCCCACAATCGGGTTGGAAATTCATTGCGAATTGAAAACCGAGTCAAAAATGTTTTGTTCTTGCCCCAATGATCCGGACGAAAAAGAACCGAACACTAATATTTGTCCGGTGTGTTTGGGCCATCCGGGGACCTTGCCGGTTGCCAACGTTGAGGCAATCCGTTTGACGCGGTTGGTCGGTTTGGCATTGAATTCGCAAATTTTGGAGAATTCAAAGTTTGACCGCAAAAATTATTTTTATCCGGATCTGCCCAAGGGCTATCAAATTTCGCAATACGACCAGCCGCTTTGTCTGGGGGGTGAATTGGAGGTGGGAGATGGCTTCGGCGGGCGCAAAAAAATAGATATCACCCGGATTCATATGGAAGAAGACACCGGCAAGCTTATGCATCCGCAAGGCGGTGATTATTCGCTGGTGGATTTTAACCGCGGCGGCGTGCCGTTGATGGAGCTGGTAACCGAGCCCGACATTGAAAACTCGGATCAAGCGCGGGAATTCGTCAAGGAATTGCAATTGATCCTGCGTTATTTGGACGCATCGGACGCGGATATGGAAAGAGGCCAGTTGCGGGTGGAGGTTAATATCAGTTTGGGGAAAATCGGTCCGGACGGGAAAAAACAATTGGGCACCAAGGTGGAAGTGAAAAACCTCAACTCTTTAAAAGCCGTGGAAGGATCCGTTGCCTATGAAATCGGCCGCCAAACCGAATTGATTAAAAACGGGCAAAAAGTGATTCAGGAAACTCGGGGATGGGACGACAATCGCGGCCGGACGTTTTCCCAGCGCGAAAAAGAAGAAGCAAAAGATTACCGCTATTTTCCCGAGCCCGATATTCCGCCGCTGGTTATCACTCAAGACGAAATTAAAAAGCTGAAAGTGTTGGTGGGGGAATTGCCGGCCAAAAAAAGAGACCGCTTTATTTGCCAATACGGGCTTGACGCACCAACTGCCGAAATCTTTGTGGCAAATCGCGCCATGGGCAAATATTTTGAGAGGGTTGTAAGCGAGCTTGAGGAGTGGGCGAATATTGAAGAAGGCGACAATAAAAACAGTGAGGAAGAGTCCGTTTCGCTAGCCAGGCTTTGTGCTAATTATCTGTCCACCGATGTTTTGGGTATTTTGAACGGCGCGCCGTTTTGCGAAAAGAATTTTGCCGCGACCGCGGAAGATTTCGCGGAATTTATTTGCTTGATTTATAAAAAAGAAATTACTTCCAAGATTGCCAAACAGGTGCTGGCGCAAATGGCCGAAACCGGCGGCGATCCCACCGATATTATTGCCCAAAAAGGGTTGAGCCAGATTTCAGACAAGGACAAGGTTGCCGAGATTATTGGTTGCGTGCTGACAAAAAATGAAAAAGCCGTTGCCGATTGGCAGGCGGGCAAACATAACGCGTTCCAATTTTTGATCGGCCAGGTTTTAGCCGAAACCCAAGGAAGAGCCAATCCCGATGTTGTAAAAGAAATTTTATTGCAAAAGCTGGGAGAGGAAGAATCATAAGATTATTTAATCATAAATGCGAATTAAAAAGGCGGGCTAATCCCGCTTTTTGTTTAGTTTTAATGGCGTAAGGGGAGCGAATTTGTGGAGGTTTTACCTCGGGAATTTGTATTTGAGGTAAAACCTCAACGAATTCGCGGCGATCAATAACGCGAATGTTGAGATCAAATCTCAAATCTCAAAACATCCCGAGAATTGGCCTTAACACTCGTTAGATTCTTATTTCCTGCGGAGGTTTACTATGTCTGGTAACCATTCACTGGAAATAAAAATAAAGACGGAATTCAAGTTGGCCAAGGTCGCACCTCGCCGATTACAGCGAGGAACGACCTTTAAATGCAACCCCCAGTGAATAGTTACTATGTCCGCTCTTGACAAAGTTTTCAAAATATGCGTATAATCTACTTGTTCGGACAAGGCACCCCTCATTGCTTATACCCCCTATCCGTGCCTTGTCCGATATTTTATCTGGCCTTGCATACAGGGCCCATAGAGGGGGCGTAGTTGCCCATGTGTGAAGCAGCTATCACCCCCTCGTCAAATTTCTCACCCCATCATTTTATTTTATTATATTTCAAAGCCGAAAGGCTTTTTTGGTTATAAAACCGATTTTCCTGTGTTGAAGTCTTGTGTTGAAGTCAAACCTCAACAGCTTTAACCTGGTGTTGAGGTTTGACTTCAACACCACTTCAACATTATTGGGAGAGGTAGCTTTTGGCTAATTTCAGGGCTTGGGCCGGGGTTTTGATCCAATGAATGCGGACATCTCGCTTGAACCACATCATTTGGCGCTTGGCATATTGCCAGTCCTCTTTTTTGATGGCTTCAATCATTTGTTCGCGATTTATTTTTTTTTGCAAAAAACGGGCGCAAATGCGATATTCCAACCCGAAAGATTCCAATTTTTGCCATGACAGCCCCGAGGCCTTGAGTTTTTTGATTTCGGCAATCATTCCGGCTTTTATCCGCTTTTCGGCGCGTTCTTCAATTAATTTTTTCAATGTTTTTTCGTTTTTCTTGATGCCCAAAATCAGAATTTCATATGGCAACGGATGTTTTTTTAATGCCGGTACCGGTTTTTTTGTGGTTTTGACAATCTCAATGGCGCGCACAAGCCGCCGCGAATTTTTGCTTTCAATGCTTTCGGCGCGCTTTGGATCTATTTTTTTTAACATCGCAAAGAGTTCGGCGGTGGATTTTTTTTCCAAAGTTTTTCTCAATTTCCAATCAGGTTTTACTTCGGGGATGACGATTCCGTCAACAATTGATTGAATGTAAAAGCCCGTGCCGCCGCACAGAATCGGTGTTTTTTTGAATTTTTGAATTTTGGCAATTGTTGCCAGCGCCAGTTTGCGATAGCGAGTGACCGTGAAAACCGATTTGGGACTGGCAACATCCAAAAGGTGATGGGCAATGCCGGCCATCTCCTTTTTTTTGATTTTGCCCGATCCGATATCCATTCCTTTATAAACTTGGCGCGAGTCGGCCGAAACCACTTCGCCGTTGCAAGTTTTGGCGATAATAACGGCTAATTCGGATTTTCCCGATGCGTTGGGGCCGATTACAACTACCAGCTTATTTTTTATTCTGGTTTTACTGCTTTTGAGCATTTTATTTTTCGGTGCGATTTAAGGATTAAAAATTTATGATATATGATTTATGATTTTGAAATCTAAATTTATTCTTAAATCTTAAATCTTAAATCTTAAATCATTTGTCCTTCAAGGCCAAAAGGCATCGCTTTGACGATTTTTACCTTTGCAATATCACCAGCCTTGATTTGTCTTTCTTTGATTGCGAGCTTTACGGTTTTATAGTGCCGGTTTTTGCCAAAAGCAAAACCGTTTTTTATGCTC
>CAZFZI010000024.1:0-1660 GCA_964523275.1 uncultured Candidatus Saccharibacteria bacterium | reverse complement strand
CTTTACGGTTTTATAGTGCCGGTTTTTGCCAAAAGCAAAACCGTTTTTTATGCTCTCAATCGCAACATCAATGATTTTTCCAATGAATTTTTTATTATGATTCAAGGCGGTGGTTTTGACAATATCGTTTAAAATTTCCTCGTACCGTTTTTTTTCTTTGGGCGGCACACTATCATCCAAAAGCGCGGCCGCGGTGTTTGGGCGCTTTGAATAGCGGGAAATGTAGGCCATATCATATTTTATGGTTCTAAACGCTTTGGCGGTGTTTTGAAATTGCGCCTTGGTTTCGCTTGGAAAGCCGACGATCACGTCTGTGGAAATGGCAATTTCTTTTTCAATGCCTTTCCGATGTTTTTTGAAAGCGGTACGGATTTTTTTGACCAATGTTTTGTATTGCGCCACGGTGTATGGCCGCTTCATTGCTTTCAAAATCACATCATCACCACTTTGGATGGGCAGATTGAGATAGGGTGTTATTTTTTGGCATTGAGCCATCGCCAAAACTGCCTCGTTGTTAAAATCTTTGGGATGCGGCGAAGTGAAACGAATCCAAAAATCACCGGGGATATCGTTGGCAAGCCGCAAAACATCGGCAAAACCATAACCTTTGTGATGGTAATTGTTCACATTTTGACCCAAAAGCCAAATCTCTTTGGCGCCGTTTGCAACTGCGTTTTTTATTTCATTTAAAATATCTTTGATTGGCCGCGGTGCCAGCGGGCCGCGGGTGTAGGGGACCACGCAATACGAGCAAAAATTATCGCATCCTTTTGATATGGGTATTAAAGCGGAAAATTTTGACGAATGTTTTGGCGGGATTGCAAAATAATCCTTGATCAATTTTTTGCCCTGTTTGCGTGGGTTGCGTGGGTCCGACCCACGCATAATGTTTGCGTGGGTCCGACCCACGCTGAATTTAATTGCTAAAATTGCGGGCCATTGGGAAAGGGTTTTAATGTCCAAGACGTGATCAAAAATTTCGGCAAAATTATTTTTGTCGCTTTCCACAACGCAACCGGTTAATATTATTTTTAATTTAGAATTTATTTTTCTGGCCTGCTCAATTTTTTGCTCCAAACCGAAAATCCGATCTGTTGCCATTTGGCGCACCGAACACATAACAACAATCGCGATATCTGAAGATGCCATATCCGCCGCCGCGGCAAAACCCAGCGATTCAAACAGACTGGCAATTCGTTCGGCATCGGACCGGTTCATCTGGCATCCAAAAACAGCAATGTGATATTTTTTCTTGCTTGCCATACTTGCTTACTTTATCAAAAAAAATATCAAATTAAAACCCCGCCGCGGCGGGGTGGAAAAACTGCTTGCTTTATTTTTTTGGGTATCTTAAAATTAAACCAGAATTGGAATATAAAAATTCCACAGGGTTAGTGTTGCCAAAGGCATGAAGCGCGAAAAGCGCTGTGTGCCAGGTCGGCTTGGCAACAAAAAAGATTGATAACAATTGATACAAAAACAAAAAAATAAAATTTCAAGAATAATATGTGTAAAACCAAAAAAATTATTGTGGCATTCCTTTGCGCGTTTGTGGCGGGGATCGGCGTTTTAGCCATAAATCCGCAAACTAGTTCAGCCGTAACATTGCAAGCTAATACGCAAACCACGACTACCGCGATATCTTCAATGTCGCTGGAGC
>CAZFZI010000023.1:0-10180 GCA_964523275.1 uncultured Candidatus Saccharibacteria bacterium | reverse complement strand
CCGCCTGATAGAGGAATCCCGCGCCCTGCGGGCGCTACCCCAGTGAGTGGTTACTCGTGAAGTCGTTGTCAGAAATCAAGGATATACTATAATTGTTAAAAGGTCGGGTATTGTTAATTTTATTTACTATAAAAAAAATTATGAAACTTAATTGGCTTGATATTACCGCGCTGGTGCTGGTTATCGTGGGCGGCCTTAACTGGGGATTGACGGGATTGTTCGGATTCAATTTGGTGCAACAATTGTTCGGTGCTGTGCCGATGCTGGAAAATATCGTTTATGACGTGGTTGGTTTGGCCGCGATTTATGTGGCGATGATTGTTCCCAAATTGAGCAAGGAATAAGATGGAAAGCGAACAATAAGATGATGGATGATGGAAAATATGGGTTCAAGAAAACGGCCTTCGCCGGCCGTTTTTTGGTGCGCAAGCTGTGTCTAGCAATTTTTTCGTTCCAGCAGACGAATGCCCAATCTGATGATTTTCTTGTCGCGCATCACCGTCATGGGGATTTCGTCGCCGATTTTACATTCTTGCAGAATGTCGGTTAAAAGCTTTTCGTTGGAAATTTTTTGGCCACCGAATTCCAAAATAATGTCATATTCTTTTAATCCGGCGAGGTCGGCGGCACTACCGGCGATTACCGCCGGCTCGCCGAAAGTTTCGCGCACAATCAAAGCGCCATAGTCAACCGGTAGCTTATTGGCAATTGCTATTTCGGGGTTGAGAATTACATAGCGGATGCCCATAAACGGCCGTTTCAATTTTCCGTATTTGGCCACTTCGTCAAGCATTTTTTTGGCGTAATTGATGGGGATGGCGAAGCACAAGTTCTGCGCGCCCATCACCATGGCGGTGTTGATGCCGATGGCTTGTGAATTCATATTGACCAGCGGCCCGCCGGAATTGCCGGGATTGATGGCCGCGTCGGTTTGGATCAGTCCGCGCAGGCTGGTTTCTTGCATTTTACTGCCGCCGTAGGCGGTGATTTTGCGGCTTAATCCCGAAACGATACCGGATGACAGCGTGTCGTCAAATTCTCCCATGGGGTTGCCCACCGCCAACACTGATTCGCCCAGCTGGATTGTTTCGGAGTTTCCCATCTTCAAACAAGGTAATTTTTGGGCGTTAATTTTCAAAATCGCCACATCAATCAACGGGTCTTTTGCCAGCACTTGGCATTCGTATTTATGTTCCGGGTCAATTATGGCGGTGTAGCTGGCTTCGGCATCGTCCACCACGTGGGAACAAGTGAGGATATAGCCGTCTGAAGAAATAATAAACCCCGATCCGCCGCCAACTTTGGTTTTTTCTTGCGAGTTGTTTATTTTTGGAACCACGGTTTGCTGATCGCCCAGGGGCACGAAATAAAATCCTTCCACGCGGGAAACGTCTTTGGAAACAACGATGGTGATCACCGCCGGACAAACCTTTTTGGCTGTTATTACGATGGGCGAAGTTTGTTTTTTGGTCATAAATCTGATTCTATGATAATCACACATTCTAACATCAAAGCGCGTTGCCAACAAGCGGGTTTTTTGTTAAACTTTGGTTGCCTTTGATTTTGACATTTGAAATTTTTGCGCCGACCGGCGGAAAGCGCCCGCCCCCATAGTTCAATGGACAGAACGAGAGACTCCTAAACTCTAGATCCGGGTTCGATTCCTGGTGGGGGCACACGACAAAAACTCCTTCAAAGAGGAGTTTTTGCAATTTTTAATTTTTAATTTTTAATTTTCAAAAAACTATTCCGCTACTGACGCAGACGGATAATTTTTCCGTAAGCAGTTGCAAAAATTAGAATTTGTTGTATATTCAATTTGTTAAACGGGCCTGTAGTATAGTGGTATCACGCCTCCATGGCATGGAGGTAATCGGAGTCCGATTCTCCGCAGGTCCACAAGGTAGTGGATTTTCGGCTCGCTTTGCGATAACGGATTTTTATTAAAAAAATCCGGCCAAAAATTCACCACCTTGTCTGCTCGCAGTTCTCCGTCTTTGAGGCGGTTTTTTGTTTTATTGGCAAGTTATCCACTGCGGATATATTCGCAGTGGGTGTATTTTTATCTCCAAATCAAGATAAAAATAATAATTTTATCTCCAAACCTGTGGAAAACTCATTCAATCTGTGGATTGGGGATATTTTAAAGCGGGAGGGGATTGTTTGCGTGTCGCTTGCCGATTTGATAAGATAAAAAAAGATAAAATAATCAAAATGGTTAAAGAATTGGGGAAAACCGCGAAAAATAAAATCAACGCGGCGGCCGGCAAAAAATTACGCAGCGCGGCATATCCGATGCTGTCTTTGCCGGCGGCAATTGACGCGGCGAAAAAAATTTTCGAAAATTTGGGAATCGGGCCGCACTCGCGCGACGCGCTAGCGCGCGGGTTGGGCTATGCGTCATTTTCGGGCGCGGCATCGGGCAAGATCGGCGCAATGGTTCATTTCGGGCTTTTGGAGCGTTTTGCCGGCAGTTATTCAGCCGCGCCGCTCGCTGAAAAGATTTTTGATTTTTCGCGGGCAGACCGAGCAAAAGAGATATTTGAAGCCGCGACCAAGCCGGCGTTGTTTGCGTCTTTGGCGGCGCGTTTTTCCGGGCAAGTTTTACCCAAGGATTTGCCGTTGGTTTTGGTGTCGGACTATCATATCGCGTCTAAGGCCGCGCAAGCCGCGGCGTGTAATTTTGTCAAAACTTTTGAATTTGCCGAATTGTTGAAAAACAACCGGTTGGTTTTGCCCGGCGCCGAAGAAAACGGGGAAGCCAGCGATGTTTTGGAAAACAAAACTTTTGAAAAAGAAAACAGCCTGCGAGTGGATGAAGATAAAAATAAAAACGAGGGGATAGAAGTGAAGCTGGATTCAGGCATTGCAATAGTGTTTCCCAAAAAATTTTCCTCGCGCTTGGCTTTGGGCGAATTCGCCCAAGATCTGAAAAATCTGGAAAACAGGGCGGGTTTATGATTCGCAAAAATTTTGTTATTCTGAAGACAATGGAAACAGCGAATGTTAAAAAAATTTCGGGATTGATTTTTGCGGCGATGATATTATTTTTTGCGTCGGCGCAAATTGCGAGCGCTCATTTGCCGTGTTTGGAGCGGGGGAGCGTTGAGATAAAAATTGATAAGCCGGAGGTTTCCAAGGCCCACTATGGCTGGCTTGAGGGGGAGCCCGCGGTTTATCGCATTGATTCCAAAGAACCTTTTCTGCTGTATGTTAATTTGTTGTCGCCGCGGGTTGAGTCCGGCCGCATGGATTATTCGGCGGCAATTTATAAAGACGGGGAAATTTTTGCAAAAGCTGTTGCCGATGATTCGTTTTGGCTGGTCATTTATGAGCCGTTTGCCAATGATTATTATGCCAAAGGTCCGGAATTTGAACAAAAAGTTGGCGCCGGAAAATATGAAATAAAGGTTTACAATTCCGGCAACTCGGGCAATTATGTTTTGGCTGTGGGAAAAACCGAAGATTTATCCTTGGGAGAATTTTTGCGCACGCTGGCGGTTTTGCCGGTCGTCAAAGAAGAATTTTTTGGAAAAAATTGGTGGGAAGCCTACAATAATCTTGTTGGCCTAATGGCGTTAATCGCACTGGCGGTTTTTCTTATGGTTTTTTATTTTGTATTTTCTTTTTTTCGCCGCCGCCGGATGAAAAAGATTTTAGACATTAAATATGCCGAACACAAAAACGGACAGCAAAACCATTGGAACGCGAGGGGAGAGGATTGCTTGTGACTATTTGAAAAGCAAGGGATATAAAATTCTGGACCAAAATTTCTTTTTGAAAGCGCTTGGCGGTCCCAAGATCGCCGAGGTGGATATTGTCGCTAAAAAACGCGATGTTTTCGCGTTTGTTGAGGTGAAAACCATCAAAGCCAATTCCAAGTATTTGGCGCAAGACAAGGTGAATGTCGCAAAAAAGTGGAAAATTGCCAAAGCCGCGGAAATGTGGCTGATCAAAAATAAAATTCCGCTGAATTCAAAATGGCAGATTGACGTGATTGCCGTGGAATTGTTGCCCGATGCCCGTCCCAACTTATTCCAAAAAATCCTCGGCCCCAAGTGCAAAATCTCCCACTTTGAAAACGTGAGCCGCTATTAGCGTTGGAATAGGATTTTCAATTTGGTTAAAGAGCGGAAAGCATGGTCAATGGCTTTGGAGAGGAAGGGTTCGGGGGCGCCGGCGATTTTGCCGGTTTTTTGTTTAATCGCGTTGATAATTTCATCAGCGGTTAAATTTGGTGAATAATCAAGCGGTAATTCCAGCCAGGTCTTGCCGATAAAACGATTGGCAAAATGCGCGTCGGATCCGGCGGTGAATGGCAAGTTGTGTTTTTGCGCGAAAATTTGTGCGGTTTTGTTTCCCCAAAACACCGAGGCGTTTGAAATTTCAACGCCGTCAAATTGGCCAAGATAATCTTCCAAATTATTTTTAAAATTGCAAAAAGAGCCGAAGGGATGGGCGATAACGGCCAATCCGTTTTGTTTTTTTATCCTTTCTAAAACTTCATCGGCCGGCAGATGATCCGGAATCGGCTCTTTGATGTTTAGCGCCAAAATGTCGCCCTGCTTGGATTTAACTTCTTCTGATATTATAACAAGGACAGACAGTTTGTTTTTTCGGGCGTATTCGCGCGCTTTCAGCGATCCGCGGATGTTGCCGTGATCGGCAACGGCGATGCATTGGATTCCGCGCGTTAGCGCCAAATCAACAATCTTTTTGGGATCGGCCAAGCTGTCAAAAGAATATTTGCTATGTATATGCAAATCACACTTTATCATATTGGAAATTCTATCATAAAGTAGTAAAGTAGCAATAATGGAAGCAATTATTTTCGTAATATCTTGTTTGTATTTTTTCCTGCCGGCGTATTTTGCCAATATGACGCCGCCCTTGGTTCGCAACGCCAAAGTTTTTGATTTTTTGGCCAAACCGGTGGATTTTGGCAAAACCTGGCGGGGCAAGCGGATTTTCGGCGATCACAAAACCTGGCGGGGCGCTGTTTGTGCGATTGCCGTGGGTATGGGCGCGGCGTTGTTGCAATGGTGGTTGTATAAATTTTCCTGGGCGATGGAGCTTTCCTTGCTTGATTACAAGTCGGTTAATTTATGGGCGTTTTCTTTGCTTTTCGCTGGCGGCGCGGTGGCCGGCGATTTGGCCGCGGCGTTTATCAAGCGGCGGATGAATTTGCCGCCGGGCGCGCCGTTTATGCCATGGGATCAAACAAATTATGTGATCGGCAGTTTCATTTTTTTGGCTGCTTACGTGGGGCGTTATCTTACCGGCGATTTATTGGTGTGGGGAACGATTTTTGTGATTACATTCTTTGTGCATATTTTATTCAACCGTTTTGGTTATGATATCGGTTTGCACAAGGCGAAATGGTGAAAGTTTAAAGCGTAAAGTGTAAAGGGGAATTAAAGACGCGAGTATGATTGATGAACTTATCAACCGTATTTCCGGTTCAATATTTGACTTATCGTCAGCCGCGGTAATCGGAATTTTCGGCCGGTATTTTTCCTGGGCTATTGGCAATAAGACTGCGGATTTTTTGGGTCGTATGCGGCTTGATTCGGCCATTGGCCGACTGGGTTGGAACCGGCCGGTTGTTAAAATATGGCCAAAGGCGGCCGCGGGCAAAATTTTTGCCAAGATCGCGGAGATCTTGGTTCTGCTGTTTTTTTTGATGGTGAGCGCCGAGATTTTGCGCTTGGAAGAAATCAGCCGGTTTTTGAACATGGCAACGCTTTATTGTTTTTATATTTTCGCGACCTTCGCGGTTTTCTTCGCGGTGGCGCTTTGCTGTGATTTTTTGCAACGGAATTCAGCGCCTATTCAAAATGCTATTGCCAAAATTTCAAAAAAATTGAAATATTTGATGATGAAATTTAACAAAAAATTATGATTATCGGGGTTACCGGAACCACTGGCGCGGGCAAAGACACTTTGGCGCGATATTTGGAAAAGAAGGGGTTTTTACATATCTCGCTTTCGGATATTATCAGGGAGGAAGCGAACAAGAAAGGAGTGGAACTCACGCGGAGCAATTTGCAGGATTTGGGCAATCAAATGCGCCGTGCCGACGGTTTGGGCGTTTTTGCCAAAAAGGCGCTTGAAAAGATCCGGAAAGGGGAAAATTATGTTGTCACCAGCGTCAGAAATCCCGGCGAAATCAAAACTTTGGCGGAAAATCGGAGATTTGTTTTGTGGGCGGTTGACGCGCCGCAAAAAGAAAGATTTTTGAGAATATCGTCGCCGCGCCGAAGGGGCGAAGGGGATCCGTTCACATTTGAAGAATTCAAAAAATCCGAAGCTCGCGAAATTGAATCATCGGACAAATCAAGCCAGCAGATTGCCGAATGTATGGAAACGGCCGATTTTACGGTTTTCAATGATTCCAGCTTGGAATCATTTTTTCGCAAGATAGACGCGCTGTTGTCCCGCGCCCCTGCCGGTTTTGAAATTTGAATTTGTGGCGTTTGTGTAGTAGAATGAAAAATTGGAATTGTTGCTTTCATTCATTTTATATAATTATATGCAGATAATTTGGCACGGACAATCTTGTTTTGAAATTATTATTGCCAAGGGAAAGGGCGAAAGTATCACGATTTTGGTTGATCCGGCAAGCGAGGCCAAAACCGGCCTCAAAAATCCCAAAACCGGGGCGCAAATTGTTTTGCTCACCAACTCGGTTTATACCGCCGGCAAAGGCGATTTGGAAAAAATCGCTCCCGGAGCTTTTGTGATTGACGGGCCCGGGGAGTATGAGGTGAAAGGAATCTATATTCGTGGCACGGATTTTAATTTTGGCAAGAAAGAGCCGTCCGAGAAGGCTTTGGCCGGGGCAATCTACACAATTGAAGCCGAAGAAATGAAGTTGTGTCATTTGGGAAATTTTGCGGAGAAGGAATTGACCATTCCGCAAGTGGAAAAAATCGGCAATATTGATATTTTGATGTTTCCCGCCGGTGATGGAAAGAATTTCGGCGCCAAAGAAGCGCTCAAAGTTTTGTCGCAAATTGAGCCCAGCATCGCGGTGCCGATGAATTACCAAACCCCGAAATTGAAGATTGATGCCGGTGATTTGAAAGAATTTTTGAGAGCCGCGGGCGTGGCGCAGATTGAGCCATTGCCAAAATTAACGATTAAGAAAAAAGAGATTCGCGCCGAAGAAGCGAAAATCATTGTTTTGATCCCATAGGATTAAAACAATGATAAATTATAAATTCTAAGCACTAAATCCTAAATAAATTCAAAATTTAAAATTTAAAACAAACCCTTGCTATGTTTTTGTTGAGTGCAATACCTCGGGACTTTGCCCCGGGGTGTATCAAGAGGATTTCTTAGGTAATCCGCAAGTACTCTTGCGAGGGGGTGTCCCCTTTGGCCGCAAGATCGGGGTTAATACCCCGATTGCGGACTTGAATGGGAAATAAATTTGTTTGGAATTTTGGTATTTAAGCTTTAGGTTTGTTTAGAATTTAGAAATTAGGATTTGGAATTTATTTTTACAAGTTTATGGCAAGAAAGAAATTCAATCAAAACGATAAAGACAAAGACCAGGGCAAACTGGATTTTGAGCAGGTAAAACCGGCCGAAATCGTGTCGGTGATGAAAGATTCCTACATTGACTACGCGATGTCGGTGATCGTGGCGCGGGCTCTTCCCGACGTGCGCGATGGATTAAAGCCGGCCCAGAGGCGCATCTTATATGTGATGTTGGAAGAGGGATTGCGACACACGGCCAAATACAGAAAATCGGCAACGGTGGTTGGTTCCACTTTGGGTCGCTACCATCCTCACGGCGATGTAGCGGTCTATGACACGATGGTGCGCTTGGCGCAGGATTTCACTCTGAGATACCCCTTGGTTCAAGGGCAGGGTAATTTCGGTTCCATTGACGGTGATTCCGCCGCCGCCATGCGCTACACCGAAGCCCGCTTGTCCCGCATCGGCGAGGCGGCTTTGGAAGATATTGACAAAGACACGGTTGATTTTGTTGATAATTATGACGGCACGCGCAAAGAGCCGTCGGTTTTGCCTTCTCCCTTGCCCCAGTTGTTTTTAAACGGTTCTTTGGGTATTGCCGTGGGTATGGCCACCAATATTCCGCCGCACAATTTGGGAGAAGTGTGCGACGCGCTGATCCACTTGCTGGACGAGCCCAAAGCCACCACCGAGGATTTATTCCAATTTATCAAAGGACCGGATTTTCCGTTGGGAGGCGAGATTTTTGATCGCAAAGAAATCATTGCGGCTTATTCGCAAGGCAAGGGGCCGATTGTTTGCCGCGGCAAGGCCGAAGTTGTTCAAAACGAAAAGAATGACCGGTATCAGATAATTATCACTGAAATTCCTTACCAAGTGCAAAAATCAAACTTACTGGAACAGATTGCCAATTTGGTTTCCGAAAAAAGAATTGATGGCGTCAAAGACGTGCGCGACGAATCCGACAAAGAAGGAATGCGTGTTGCCATTGATCTAAACCGCGATGCCCAGCCCCAAAAGATTCTAAACCGGCTTTACAAATTCACCGATCTTCAAAGAACCTTTCATTTGAATATGCTGGCGCTGGTGGACGGCATTCAGCCGGAAGTCCTGAACTTGGCCGCGGCATTGAATTATTTTTTGGATCATCGCAAACAAGTGATTACGCGCCGGATTCAGTTTGAGCTTACTCGCGCCAAGGAGAGAGCGCATATCTTGGAGGGGTTGGTGAAGTGCTTGGCCGATATTGACGAGGTGATCCGCATTATTCGCAAGTCTGAAAACAGGGAAGACGCGCGCAATAATTTGATGAAGCGGTTTAAGCTTGACGAAATACAGGCCAATGCGATTCTGGAAACCAAGCTGGCCGCGTTGGCGCGGTTGGAACGCCAAAAAATAGACAATGAGCTCAAAGAATTAAAAGCCAAAATTGAAGAGTATAGCGGCATTTTGAAAAGCCCGGGAAAAATCAAAACGGTGATTAAAAAAGATATAATCAGGGTAAAGGAAACCTATGGCGACGAACGGCGCACCAAGGTTTATGTTCACAAAATCGGCGAAATTTCCGAGGCGGATTTGATTCCCGATGAAGAAGTGGCCATCACTTTGACCAATTCCGGCTACATCAAGCGCATTGATCCCAAAACCTACAAGATTCAAAAACGCGGCGGGAAGGGGATTATCGGCCTGAAGACCGTGGGTGATGATATTGTGGAACAGTCGCTGATTGCCAGCACGCACGACAGGGTTTTGTTTTTCACCGATATGGGCCGTGTTTTCCAAACGCTTGCCTATGAAATTCCGGAAGGCGCGCGTGTTGCCAAGGGCCGGGCGCTGGTTAACTTTTTGGATTTGGGGCCGCAGGAAAAAGTGCTTTATTTGATGTCGTTGGGGCGAGCGGACGCGGCGAAGGGAAAAAACAAAACAAATGGCAACGGGCAGGCGCCCGAAGAAAAATATCTGCTGATTGTGACAAAAAACGGCATTGCCAAAAAAACCGCGTTGGATGAATTTGATAATATCCGCCGGTCGGGATTGATTGCCATCACTTTGAAAAAGGGTGATTTGTTGCGCAAAGTGGCTAAAACCGGCGGAGATGATGAAATAATCGTGGTGACCAAAAAAGGCCAATCGGTGCGTTTCAAAGAAGAAGATATCCGTCCAATGGGCCGCCAAGCCGCGGGCAACAAGGCGATCGGTTTGAAGCGCGGCGACGAAGTGGTGGGCATGGATGTGGTTCCCGCAAAATCCGTACCGAACGGCGCGGGTAATCAAATTGAAAGGTTGGTGCTGGTGGTGACCGAAAACGGCTATGGCAAGCGCACCAATATCAAAGAATACCGCTTGCAAAACCGCGGCGGCTCGGGTATCAAAGTGGCCGAAATCACGGCCAAAACGGGAGATTTGGTAACTTCTTTTGTTCTCACCGATGAAGATGAATTGATGGTAATTTCCAAAAAAGGCCAGGTGATACGCGTTCCCGTTGAAGGAATCTCGGTTTTGTCGCGGCCCACGCAGGGTGTGCGCATTATGCGCCTGGATGACGGGGACAAAGTGGCATCGGCCATTTGCATTTGATTTCATAGCAGTTTAAAATAATCCTATGAGCGTGGATTTTGCGAATCCCAAAAAAATTCTGAATGATCATCTGGAATTGAAGCGCGATATGGCGGCCGCGGATTTTGGTTGCGGATCG
>CAZFZI010000022.1:8308-10787 GCA_964523275.1 uncultured Candidatus Saccharibacteria bacterium | reverse complement strand
GGAAGTTGCCAAGCGGGGGGAAAAGTAATAAAATAAACTAATAATCAAACAATAAAGCTGGAAAAATGAGCAATACGGTTTTGGCATTTTGGGGCATTGCGTGGTATTGGTGGCTGTTGGGCGCCGGTTTTTTGATTGTTGCTGTTGTTGCGGCGTGGTTTTTGGCAAAACGGCGGCGGCGGGCAAATTTCAAATTGTCAATGGATATGGTTTTGTTGGAAGTGAAGGTTTCGCAGAAAACCGCCGAAGAAATCCAGCAGGCGGGCAAACAAGAAAAGGACTGGATCCGGGTGATGGAGGATTTCTACGCGAATTTGGTGTCGTTGAAGCCCAAGGGGTTTCTTGCTCCCAAGCCGTGGGTCGCGCTGGAGATTGCCAAGGTGAAGGGCGAAATTTGTTTTTATGTTGCCGCGCCGCGCCAATATGAGAGTTTTGTGGAAAAGCGCGTCAACAGCATCTATCCGGACGCGCATGTTGAAAAATGCAAAGATTTCAACATTTTTGGGCCCAAAGAATCGGTTTTTTGCGGATTTGCCAAAACGGTGCGTCCGGTGTTTTTGCCGTTGAAAACCTATGAATCCATTGAAACCGATCCGCTTTCGGCCATCACCAACACACTCACCAAGCTGGCCGAAAGCGAAGAAGCGGCGGTGCAAATTGTTTTGCAGACCGCGCCTGAATTTTGGCGCGTCCGCGGCCGGGAAATTTTGGAAAAAATCAAAAAAGGCAAGGGATTTTCCGCGGCAATGTCGGCAACCGGCCTGATGGGGGCCATGAGCGCCGGCAGAGAAGACGAGAATCAGCAATATATGAGCCAGCAGGGCGATGAAGAATTGGTTAAGGCGATGGAAAGCAAATTGAGCAAGCGCAATCTGGCGGCCAATATCCGCATCGTGGTTTCCATCAAGGACGAGGTTCGCAGCGAGGCGGTGTTTGATCAGCTTGCCGGCGCGCTGGATCAGTTTTCTTCGCCCGGGTTAAACGAATTTCGCGTGATTAAAAAGCGAGGCAAAGCGGGCGCGGGGATTTTGAATGATTACATTTTTCGCAATTTCAACAATGCCAACAAATCAATTCTGAGTACCGCCGAACTTGCCGGAATTTTCCATTTTCCCACGCCGTTTTTGAAAACTCCGAACATCAAGCAGTCGGGGTCAAAATCCGCGCCGCCGCCGCCGAACATTTTGCGAGAAGGATTGCTTTTGGGATTCAACCAATACCGCGGAGACAAGAAAGATGCTTATTTGGGAGTCAATGATCGCCGCCGGCATTTGTATGTTATCGGCCAAACAGGCACGGGCAAATCCGCGTTTTTAACGAACTTGATAGAGCAAGACATTCTAAACGGCGATGGCGTGGGTGTTTTGGATCCGCATGGCGATTTGATTGACGATGTTTTGGGCAAGATTCCCAACGAACGGTTGGACGATGTGGTGATCTTTGATCCGGCCAATATGGAATATTCCGTGGGGTTGAATATGCTGGAATACGACACCAAATTCCCCGAGCAAAAAACTTTCATTATCAATGAGTTTATGAAGATATTTGACAAGCTGTATGATTTGAAGTCCACCGGCGGGCCGATGTTTGAGCAATACGCGCGCAACGCGTTGCAATTGTTGATGGACGACACCAAAGAAACCTACACCTTGATGGAAGTGCCCAAAGTTTTGGCCGATAAGGACTTCCGGCACTACCTTTTGGGCAAATGCCGCAACACGCTGGTTAAAGAATTCTGGGAAAAACAGGCCGAAGCCGCGGGCGGTGAAGCATCATTGAAAAATATGGTGCCCTATATCACTTCCAAGTTTGACACTTTCATTTCCAATGATTATATGCGTCCCATCATCGGACAAGTGAAAAGCACTTTCAAATTCCGCGAGATATTGGACGGCAAGAAAATCTTTTTGGTCAATTTGAGCAAAGGCCGCTTGGGCGACATCAACAGCTCGCTTTTGGGTTTGATCATCACCAGCAAATTGACCATTGCGGCGTTTTCGCGCGTGGATACTCCCGAAGATCAGCGCGCCGATTTTTATTTATACATTGACGAGTTTCAAAATTTTGCCACCGACACGATTTCCACAATCTTGTCCGAAGCCCGCAAATACAAACTGTGTCTCACCATTTCGCACCAGTTCATCGGCCAGCTGGAAGATGATATCCGCGACAGCGTATTCGGCAACGTGGGCACGGTTTCATCATTTCGCGTGGGTGTGGAGGATTCGGAGTTTTTGGCCAAGCAATTTATGCCGGTTTTCAACGCCCAGGATCTCAACCGGCTTGAAAATTATAATGCTTATGTAAGAATGTTAATTGACGGGCAGGTGTCTGTGCCGTTTAACATCAAAACCTATCCACCCAGTAAAACCGATCGCGAACGCGCGACCAACATCAAAGAGTATTATTCCCTCAAAGAAGGCCGCGAGCGCGACATCGTGGAGCGGGAAATTGAAGCCCGCCGCCGCTCCATGGGCGC
>CAZFZI010000022.1:0-8208 GCA_964523275.1 uncultured Candidatus Saccharibacteria bacterium | reverse complement strand
AGTGTTTTTTGTCGTATGTTCAAATTTGTTTTTATGGGTTAAGATGAAAAAATAAATCAAACTATTTATTTATGAAAATCAACAAAAAAATTTTAATAATTTTAGCGGCGGTTGCTGTTGGCGGGGTTTTGGCGTGGGATTGGCTGCGGCCGAAAACACCGGAATATAAAACCGAGAAAGTTGTCCGCGGGCAGATCGCGCAAGACGTTGCCGAAACCGGCAGCGTTAAAAAGGGAGAATCATTGAATTTGAATTTCAAAAATTCGGGCGCGGTGGCCAAAGTTGATGTCGCAAAAGGCGATCAGGTTGCTTTTGGCCGGATTTTGGCCGAGTTGGATGATCGCCAATTGCAAGTTCAGCTCATTCAGGCGCGCGCGAATCTGGATTTATATAATTTGCAGCTGGAGAAATTGAGAACCGGCGCGGCCGTTGAAGACATAAGCATTGTCCAAAGCCAGGCGCAATCCGCGCAAGTGGCGCTGGAAAACGCGCAGGCGGCGCTTGTTGACGCCAAAACCGCCGCGGATCAAAAACTGAACAGCGCCTACAAAACCGCCGCGGATGCGTTCGCCGCGGCTTACGTGAGGGCGTATAACGGATATAACTTCACCGATCTGCTGCAACGAACATATTTTGCGCCGCAAGACGCGGATTCCATTTCTGTTTTTGAAACCGCGCAAAAAATGAATTTATCGGTGGGCAAAATCAAAAATTATTCGGATGCCGCTCAAGCCGATGGCAAAGACAGCGGTTTGGATCCGGTTTTTGCCGCCGCGAAAGGCCATCTGGCCGCGGTTGAAACGGATTTGCGCTCTGTGCGGGCGGTGTGCGAAAAATTGCCTTGGCGGGATTCGGTTTCGCAAACCTACAAGGACAGTTTGGATGTGCATATCGGATATGTTGTTGCCGCGCAAACTGCCTTTAATTCCGCGGTGGAAAATATCGCCTTGCAGAAATCGGCCAACGCTCTGTCGGTCAATTCCGCGCAGGCCGGTGTTGATGCCGCGGCCGCGGCGCGGGCAACCGCCGCCGGCCAGCTGGAAAAAACCATTGCCCCGCCGCGCACCGAAGACGAAGGCATATTGGAGGCGCAGACCGCGCAGGCGCGCGCGCAGATCGCGCTTTTGGAGTTGCAAATTGCCGATAGCAAATTGATTGCGCCCGTTGGCGGACAGATTGCCGAAGTGAACATCAAAACCGGTGAAACAATCTCTCCTCTGGGAGCCGGTCCGGCAATGGTGTTGTTGCCGGCCGATCCCTATGAAATTGTTGCCGATATTTACGAAGAAGAAGCGGTGAATTTGAAAGTCGGCAATCGGGCGCAAATTTCCATTGCCGCGATTCCCGACAAAGTTTTTGGCGGATACGTTGCCGAGATTGATCCGGCCGGAAAATTGATCAACGGCGTAGTGTATTACCAAACCAAAATTGCTTTTGATCAAGTTGCCCCTGAAGCATTGAAGCCGGAAATGACTGCCGATGTGGAAATAATCGCGGCGCAAAGCGATGATGCCCTGTTGGTTTCCGAAACCGCTTTGCGCAAAAAAACCGGCGGCGGCTGGTTTGTGCAGGTGCTGGAAAATGGCGTTTCGCGCGATGTTGATGTGCAAATCGGCATTCGCTCCAAGGGTATGGCCGAAATTATTTCCGGCCTTTCCGAAGGCGATGAAGTGATAATCCCTTAATTTTAAATTTTGCAATGTCATTTTTCGTTTTGATATTTGCATTTTAAATTTGCTACGATGGATTCTTTAATTAAACTTGAAAAGGTTTGGAAAATTTATCAATTGGGGATGACCGAAGTGAATTCTCTGCGCGGCGTGGATCTGGAAATTCAATCCGGCGATTTTGTCACGATTATGGGGCCGTCGGGTTCGGGCAAGTCCACGCTTTTGAATATGATCGGTCTGCTGGATATTCCCACCAAAGGCCGCTTGTTGTTGAAAGGCAAAGATGTTACCAGGCTAGCCGAGAGCGAATTGGCGCGATTGCGCGGCAAAACCATCGGTTTTGTTTTTCAGGAATTTCATCTTTTGGCTCATTTGCGGGCATGGGAAAATGTGGAATTGCCGATGATCTTCCAAGGAGTGCCGCAAGCAAAGCGTCAGGCGCGCGCCGAAGAACTTTTGGTTTCGGTGGGGTTGGAAAAGCGGATGGGACATCAATTGGCCGAGCTTTCCATCGGCGAACGGCAAAGAGTGGCCATTGCCCGCGCGTTTGCCAATGATCCGGAGCTGGTGATTGCCGACGAACCCACCGGCAATCTGGATTCGGTTAACGGCGAGAAAGTGATGGAGATTTTGAGCGATTTCCATGAAAAAAACGGCGGTACTTTGTTGATCGTTACCCATGATCCGGCAATCGGCGCCTACGGCCATCACCATATTTTCATCAAAGACGGCCAAATTGTTTCCGAAAGCGAGGCTTTCGGAAACAAATGACAAATTTCTAATTTCTAATTACTGAATAAATTTAAAAATGACGAATGATAAATGAAAAAAATCAAAAATTCGATCTGGAAGAAAGGACATCAATTTTTGCCGAAAAAGTTATTTCCTTTGCCAAGCTTATTAAAAGAAGCCCGATTAATAATCCTTTAACCAACCAGATTGTTAAGTCGTCCACATCAATCGGCGCAAATTATTGTGAAGCGGACAGTGCTGAGTCGCACAACGATTTTATTCATAAAATTGGAATTTGTAAAAAGGAGGCGAAAGGAACTCGCTACTGGATTCGCATTATTGTTAAAGCGAACTTCGAGCTTGAAGAAAAAGCAAAGCCATTGTGGCAAGAAGCCAATGAATTGTTTTATATCTTTGCCGCGATTGTTAAAAACACAAAAAATCATCAATAAGTATTTTTTAATTTTTAAATTTTGAAATTTGTCATTTATTCAGAAATTAGAAATTAGAAATTTGTCATTTAAATTATGTTTGATAATTTTGCGGAGTATTACAAAATTGCGGCCAAGAACTTGAAGATGAGGTCGTTGAGAAGCTGGCTCACGGTTTTTGGCATTGTTATCGGTGTGTTTCTGATCATCAGCTTGCTTTCGCTTTCCGAGGGCATCAAAGACACCATCAACAGCCAAATGATGTCTTTGGGGGGCAATATGATTTTTGTGATGCCCGGAAGCGAAGATAATCCGCTGGCCGGAGTGATGTTTGGTGGCGATAAGCTGGAAAGAAAGGATTTGGACGCCATTGAAAGAACCGAAGGCGTAACGCTGGTTCTGCCCGCGTCTTATCAATCTATCAATGTTCGTTTCAACACCGAAAACAAATCGTTGGTGGTGGAGGGTTTTCCGTTGATTGAGGGTATGGATGTGCTCAAAAAATTCCAGGGATGGAGTTTGTCATCGGGCCGATGGCCATCGCCGGACAAAAAGGAGGTGGTTTTGGGAATGCAATTCGGCCGGGATGTATTCAACGCTCCCGTAGCCGCCGGCGATGAATTTATCATCAAGGGCAGAAAATACGCCGTGACCGGCATTTTGAATTCCTTGGGGTCCAAACAAGATGACAGTTCTGTTTTCATGGATATTGGCGAATTTCAGGATCTTGCGGGCCAGCAAAGAGGCACGGCGCAGATGGCGATGGTGCAAATTGACGAGGATATTGACGCTAATTTGGTCGCCGAGAAAATCAAAGACAGTTTGCGCCGCGTCCAGCGCCGCGTTTATGGCTCCGATGATCTTAATTTCGCGGTGATCATCGCCGAAAAAGTGAACGATATTGCCGGCGGCGTGATGGCGGTGATACAATTCGCGATTTTGGCGTTTGCCAGCATTGCCATCGTTGTGGGCGGCATCGGCATCACCAACACGATGTACACCTCCGTGCGCGAACGCACGCGCGAGATCGGCATTATGAAAGCCATCGGCGCCACCAATGGCGCGATTATGTCGATATTTTTGTTTGAAGCCAGCATTATCGGATTTGGCGGTGGCATCGGCGGCACGGTTCTGGGATTGGCGTTGGCGTGGGCGGTCCAGCTTTATGGCCAGGTGCATCCTTTGTTCTATTTCACCGCTTCTTTTTCGCCGTGGATCATAGTTTTCGGATTGTCATTTTCTTTCCTGATTGGTTGCTTGGCCGGAATTCTTCCCGCGCGTCAAGCGGCCAAATTGCGCCCCATTGAAGCTCTGCGCAAATACGAATAAGAACGCGTGTCAAATGTCATTTTAGGCTTAATGATTAGATGGCATTCGCGTTATTGATCATCGCGAATTCGTTGAGGTTTTACCTCAAATGCAAATTCTCGAGGTCAAACCTTCGCAAATTCGCTCACCAGCAAAGGATCGCGAATTATTTTTCCTTGCGTAATGGACTTTTTTTTCGTAAAATGAATGTGTTGATTAATTTTTTTATTCTTTCAAAATAATGGCAGTTCCGCTTCCGGAAAAAAAGAAAAAAAGAAGAGTGCACAAAGATCCGGTGAGTCCTTGGTTGGCAATCGCCATCTTGGCGGTTTTTTCGCTGGCAATCGCGGTCTATTTGCTGGCCAACCACGAAAGAGACGCGATGCCCGGGCGAGTAATCGGCGGCATTCCATCCGCGTCGGTGTTTTTGGAAAACGGCGCCGGCGGGCAGGAGGGTGTTCCTGATTTGTTGTCGTTTTTGTCGCAGGATGATTTCAAAAATTATTTGGATGCCGGCCGGCGCGCGTATGCCGGCGGAAGTTTTGAAGCCGAAAAAACGGCGATGGAATCAGTCGCCGCGGAGGCGGAAAAAACAAAAACCGCGGGCAAAACTTCCGCGCCGGCGGACAAAATTATTGATGCTTTGGATGCCCAAAAGTTTTTTTCTTTGGGGTTGAAATCCGGAAGCGCCGCGGGAGATATTATTGAATCAAATGCCGACAGGATATATTTTTCGCCCCAAAACCAATTCTATTGGCCCGCGAGCGCCATTGCCACGCGTCCGGCGGGAGAAACCAAAATTTTTGATGTTGGCAATCCGGCGCAAACCGCGCAAGTCGGCACAATTCCTCAGGACGGAAACTTCTTGATTTTAGATGGCGCGCTGGCGGTTTTCTTGAATAATTCGCTGGCGGTTTACGATGTTTCTTCCGGCGATCCGGCATCGGAAATTTGGCGCGGGCGCGTCAATAAGGGCAGTCAAATTATCGGTTCCAAATCTTTGGGAGATAAATTCTATTTAACAGTTAAAACGGAAATTGATCTTGCCAATCCTTGCCCGATTAAACCGCTGGCGATTGCCGATAAGATGGTGATGGTTGATTGCTCGGCAATTCTCCACCCCGAACCGGTGATTTTTGCCGATTCTGTTTACACGATTTTTGAAATCAATCCGCGTTCGGGGCAAATTTCCCGCGACATTTCTTTTGCCGGAAATGCCGATAATTTCGCGTTGTCAATCTCGGATGGGGCGGTTCTGGCGGCATGGCCGCAAGCCGGCGATCACATCGCTTTTTTTACCGAATTTTTAAGTGCCAAATGCAAGGGGTTGTTGCCCAATTATATTTTGCAAAGAGTTTCCGCTTTGCCCGGTTGCGGCATATCGCTGGCGGCCAAAGAATTTGAATTGCGCGGTTTGCTTTCGGGGTGGTTTTCAACGCTGGATGACAGCGAACAAGCGCGGATTTCCGGGGAAATTGTTGATCGCTTGGGTGACTATTTGCGCGATAATTCGCAAGATTTTGAACAAACCGGCATTGTCAAGATAGACTTGAAAACGTTTTCGGTTGCCGCGCAAACCGAGGTTGCCGGGCGGCTGGCGGGCAATGGGTTTATCGGCGAATCTTTATCCGGGTTGCGGGTGCTCACGGTTTCCGGAACCGCCGCGGCGCAAAAGATGAATTGGTTTGTAAGCGGCAAAATTGATTTGAACGAAAATGAAAAAACGCAAAACAATGCCTATCTTTTGGACGGGCAGTTGCGCCGGATTGCTTCGGCGCGAAGCTTGGATTTGCCTTCCGGAATTTGCGCGGCGCGCTTTACCGACGACAATGTCTATGCTCGCACTTGCCGTTTGGGCGATCCTTTCTATATTCTCGGATTCAACGCTCAAGCCATCGGTCTGCGCGGCCGAATATCTTTGCCCGACGATTCGTCTTATTTTTGTCCGCTCGCCGGCGATAATTTGCTGGCGATATCGCCTAACGGACGCAAAACAAAACTCGCGCTTTTTGACGCGGTTTTGTCTGCCCGGACGGAAAAAATCGGCGAATATAATTTAAACGATTATTGGGTTGACTTTGAAGCCAACCGTTTGGCGTTCGCTCATGACGCGCAAAGCAAACTTGTGTTTTTGCCTTCCGCGCGTGGCGGCCACGTTGTTTCCTATAAAAACGGCGAGATTGCTTTCAAAAAGACGTTGGGCGATATCACCGCCAGCCGCGCGTTTTTCAAAGACGGCAACTTGTATTTGGCCGGCGATGACGGCATAGAAGTTTTCGGCGGCGAGGATTTTGCCAAATTGGGATCGGTTAAATTTTGAAATTATGGCCATACTTGAACTTTTGTCGCAAATTCCGCTAATGTTTTATTTTTCCGCGATTTTATTGCCGGCGGCGCTTTATGCTTTTTTAACCGTTTCAAAACCCAAAAAGACCGTCGCCGCCCTTGCGGCCAATCCGGCCGACCAATTAAAAGAAAAAAAGATTAACGTTAAAAAGGAATTCACATCAAGCTTGCTTTTGGCGCTGATTGTTGCTTTTGGCGCGGCAATTATCATTTCCATCGGCGATATTATCGGGGACTACAAAAACGATGCCGGAATTTTTGCCAAGATACTGCCGCCGGCGTCTTTTCCGCCCGCGCCCGGTTATGTTTTTCCGCCCGCACCCGAAATCATTAAATAAAAAACCATGGAGAAAGAAACCTTTTTGCAAGAATACAAAGGCGTGCTGATCGCCGCTGTCGCGGTTGTTGTTTTGGGGATAATTTTATTGTTCAACTTTTTGTTTTCAACAAAGCGCGTTTCGGTGGGCGCGGGGGAATCGTCTTTTCAGGCCGGGGAGTCCTACCAGATCAATTGGTCGGCTTCAAACATCAATCGCGTGGGTATCGTGCTTTTCAATGGCGATGAGCCCCAGTGGGTGATCCAAAATTATCCCGCGGCGGCGCAAAAATACGCTTGGCAATCCGATCCCTATCAACCGGCCGACACCGACTATCGTTTCGCGGTGTTTGAGTATCCGTGGAAGAAAGGCAATGCTATTGCCTACAGTCCGGCGGCGATCACGATCATCGGGCAAAAATATGTTTCCTGCGACGGGTATTCGGTGGAGCAGAGCTGGCCCTATCTGCCCGATAAGCATCCGGGAATTCTGCGGACGTTTATCACTTCATCAACCCACGCTGGCGATCTGGGCGGATTGGAGGGTGCGGATGCCAAATGCAATCAGGAGGCGCGAAAAAACGGCTATGAAGGCGACTATATCGCGCTTCTGGGCGCCGACGAACTTTCCGCGCGTGAGAGGGTGCAAACCGATGGTATTTTTGTTGAAGCCGGCGCGATCGGAGAATCAATTGAGGGACGAAGTTGCCACCGCTTTGTTGCCGAGAATATTCAAAAATTGCTTGATAAAATCAAATTGTCTAAAGAAGCGGCGCAAATCCGGTTTAGCAACTCATTCTATCAGGGATTTGGCAATTTATGGCTGGGCCGGATGACTGCGGCAATTGGCGCAAAATGCTTGCTTTTGGGTGTTCAAAAAAACGGGGAAACGATGTTCAGCAACAGCTACACTTGCCAAGATTGGACGGTGGGCAAGCGCCAAATCTATTCATCGGCGGCATCATCGGCGGCCGACATCAATCCCACAAAATGTTACGATCTTGAAGGCAAGAATTTGACCGCCAACTACTACGGCGCCGCCACCGTGGGCGTTAACGATCAAGGCGGCTACACTATGGGCTCCGCCACTTGCGAAAGCAAGCGCCGCCTCCTGTGCGTGCAACAATAGCTATACTTTAAGGTCGTTCCTTGCTGTAATCGGCAAGGCGCGACCTTAATCAACTTGCATTCAGAGCTTTTTGTGTTGACAAATTTAATTACCCCCATCAAGCGTAACCACTCACTGGGCAGTGTATTTTGAGGTCGTTCCTCGCTGTAATCAGCGAGGTGCGACCTCGTCAAACTTGTATTTTGACTTTATTTTTCAACCCCAGTGAGTGGTTACCATCAAGGGGTATTAAAAACAAGATGGAACAGAAGCAGGTGAATTTTGAGCTAAAATGAA
>CAZFZI010000021.1:7167-10791 GCA_964523275.1 uncultured Candidatus Saccharibacteria bacterium | reverse complement strand
AGGAAAAGTGAAAAAGTCTTGATTTTCAACATATCCTTGATTGCCAAATTCATTGGCAAGCCCTTCAATGTAGTCAAAATCAAATACTGGAAAATCTTTTTTGCCTATTACATTGAATAATGATAAATTATTTTCATTAGGTACGAGAGTATCCTTAAAAATAAGAGAATCTAAAAAATTATCCGAATTAAAGGGATTGATTATATCGTTGTGAAACCAAATTAAATCATCATCTTTCTTAATTTCTGTTCCCAACAATCCCGGCACAAACAAAACCGGCGTTTTCCCATTAGCAACACCATTAATATTAGCAAAAGTACAGGTGATATGACTGTCTTGATTATAGACCGGATGAATCTCAATGCCATTGGGATATGCCAAAAACTCCGTATTGGGATTGCCCGAAACGCAACTAACGCTCACCGATATCCAATTATCCGCGGGCGGATATTCAATAATGCGGTATTCTTCACCGGGATTGGAAACCACCAAAGCAAAAAAACTGCCATTCCCGATATAGTTGTAACTATCAGGATCGGTTGACATGCTGTCGCCGGTAAATTCAAATATGCCCGAAGAGTTTTTCCTCTGCAAAACAAATTCAAAATTATTTTCTTCGCCAACATTTTCGTTAACAATAGTCACATAGCCGAAAAGCGGCAATGTGAAATCTGCGGCAACTTGATTGGAAATAAAAAATACCGCAAACAAACTGGCAACAAATAATTTTGCAAAGATCGGAATAATTTTTTTTATTTTCATATAGATTAAATTAACCAATTTGGGGATTCATTGTCATTAGACCTATTGAAACATAGGCAATTAACAATAAAAGAATCCCTCCGATAAAAATTATTAAATTTTTTGCAATATTATTTTTTGGTAATCCAAATAAAATAATGGAAAAATAACTCAAAGCAAAGCCAATAAGTTCAATAAACGCAAATAAATTAGCCAATTCTTGCGACTTTAATGTTGGCAGTAAATGGATGCTGTAAATTTGATCTAAAGAAATCCCTGTTGTTGCATTAAGTATCCAATAAAAAATCAAAAGGATAAATGCATTCCACAGAATTTCCGGAATCAAAAACATTGCCAGGAACACCGCGAGCCATAATTTTTGTTTTTTTGTCATATGTTGTTTGTTTATTTTTTGCAACACAAATTATTATATTCTATCAATTAATTTTTAAATTTTGAATACACAAACTATGCGAAAATGTTCTGTGTCTTGCAATGCTTAGATCATTGCAACCCGCAACAATTAAAAAACCGGATTGCCAAGATCAATCATAGCAACCCCTCGCCAAGTATTCTTATTTGAGGTCGTTCCCCCGTAAAAAGCATAGCTTCTACGGAGGCGCAACCGCGGCAAAATCGCATTTGAGCTTATCTTTTTTAATATCCAGTGAATACTCACTTCAACTCACGAATGTTATCAATCAAACATTCTTTGAATTTTTCAAGGTTTTCGCTTTTGGCGCGAAAGCCGCTGGCTTTGGGATGGCCGCCGAAAGTGATCAATAAATCGGCACATTTTTTCATCAGCGCCACGCTATCCACGCCGTCAATACTGCGCACCGCGCCCTGGCTTTCACCATTCAATTCCTTGTAGACAAAAACCGGTTTTTGATACTTAATGCTCAAAATTGACGCAACAGTTCCCAATAAATTCAATTCCCAATCCGCGCCACCCTCAAAAATTATCGACTCGTCTTTGCCGGCAATCATCGCTTCAGCCTCGGCAACCGCCCCGTCAATCTTTTGGCGGCGCAATTTGTTGATTTCCAAAAATTCGCGAATCAACTCTTTGGATCTTTCCAACGAATCAGTGGTTAACAATTCAAACGCGGCCGGAACGCCGCCGCGAATGTCGCGCACGTTCAAAACCGCGATAATCTTGTTGAGCCGGGCGTTAAAATTGCGGGAATTGTTTTCAAAAAACGCATCGGTGTCAAAAAACGCGCGCAATCCGGGGCGAAAAGATTGCTTCAACGCCAGCAGGCCCTCGCTGATAATGTCAATATTATCTTCTTGGCGGGGCATCATATCGGCAATCGTGGCCAACGCGGCCAATTCGGCAAAACTTTGGCGCAAATTACCATAAAAATCCGATCCAAAAAATTCTTCCGCCAGACGGAACACCAGTCCGGAAGCGGCAAAAAATTTAAACGGGTATTCATCACCCGGCTGTTTGGGATCAACGACAATATCGGCTTCGGGCACACCCCCCAGAATTTCATGATGGTCAATGATAATCGTGGAAAAACCGGCGGCGCGAGCAAGCTTCACTTCCTCAAAATTACCAATTCCCAAATCAACCGCGATTAAAAGCGCGGGAGCCAGCGGCGCGAGTTTTTCAAGCGCGGTTTTGGTAATGCCATAGCCCTCTTTTTCGCGATTCGGAAAATAATACGCCGCGGGCAAAACGCCGGCGTTTTTAACAATCTCACCAATCATAATCGCCGCGCTCACGCCATCAAGGTCGGAATCGCCATAAACAATAATCTTCTCTTTGGCAGTTGCCGCGGCCCTTATTCGCGAAACCACTTCTTTTAAATTTTTTATTTCTTTCTTTTTTTCCATTTTTTGTCAATCATTTCTCTTGGGTAAGGGCATTGCAATCAGCGGACGACAATTTTCTTCCGCGGGCAAGCCGGAAAGCGTGGCAATCCCGGGCAAAATATTGCCCGCCAAATACTCCAGCATCGCCCCGCCGCCAGTGGACAGAAAATTGAAATTTTTCTGCGCGTTATATTTGCGAATCGCTTCCAATGTCTGGCCGCCTCCGGCGACACGCCAAGCGCCGTGCGCCCGCGAAATCGCTTCAATAATCGTTTTGGTACCCGCGGAAAATTCCCGCTTTTCAAACCACCCCATAGGGCCGTTTAAAAATATGGTTTTGGCATCTTTGATAATTTCGCTAAAAAATTTCGCCGTTTCCGGGCCGATATCATAAATATCCTCTTCAGCGCGCATCATTCCGATTGCCGCGGTCCGCAAATACCCCTCGGACGCGTCTTTTAACGCCATCACTCCGTCAATCGGAAGGTGGATTTTGGACGAAGTGAGATCAATCGCGCCCGCCATCGGATCGGATTGAAAGGTTTTGGGCCCGGCAATTTGCCGTTTATGCGACAAAACCGCCGCTCCAATCTTGGATCCGATCAAAACATGATCGGCAATGTTGGCAATGTTGGCAATAACCCGAATTTTTGTTTCAAATTTAACCCCGCCGATAATCGCCACAAGAGGATGGCGCGGGTTTTTAAGAATTTTTTGCAAATTGGCAATCTCTTCTTCCAAAAGCAATCCCGCGTATGACGGCAGATATCGCGACACACCCGCGATTGACGCGTGCGCGCGATGTGAACAGGAAAACGCCTCATTTACATAACAATCCCCCATTTGAGCAAGCCGGCGGGCAAAATCCAAATCATTTGCTTTTTCCTCTTCGTGAAATCTCAAATTTTCAAACAATATCAACTGTCCGGGTAAGACCTGCGCGATTTCTTTTTTTACCTTATCACCAACGCAATCTTTCAAAAACTTCACCGAACATCCAAGCAAACTTTCCAAATGCCGAACCACCGGGCGCAAACTGATCGGACCGCTCTCGTCTTC
>CAZFZI010000021.1:0-7067 GCA_964523275.1 uncultured Candidatus Saccharibacteria bacterium | reverse complement strand
TTGCTACCTACATTAGCCCTACTTATCTCCTTACCTCCATTACAAAATGATTGAGGACAAGCCTCAATCATATCACCGCACAGAATCAAACATCGGAATTTTCGCCGGCGGAATCTTTTTTCGCGCCGCCCAGCGCATCGCTGAGGGCTTTTCTCAATTCATCGGCCTGAATTTCTCTTTTGGGATGATCGCTTTGAACACCGCTCTTCTGGCCGGCAAAGCGCGTCGGCTGAACTCGCGGCAAATCGGAAAGCGACATTCGCAGCACGGGCAAAGGACCGGCGGAAGACGGTGTGGCCGGCGAAGGCGGAGGAGGAGCGCTTTTTTGACACCGTTGATCGTTATTATCTTTTTTGTCGCCGCTGGCGCGATTATTGCCGGCGGAAGTGACATTGTTGTTCGCGCGGCCTTCACCATTTTGCATTTTTTTCAAACACGATTTGCAATAAACCTTTCGTCCGGGCTCAGGCTCAAAAATAACTTTCGTGGTTTTGCCGCACATTGAGCAAACAATTTCATGCATTTTGGGTTGATTTTGATTCTGTCCATAGCCCTGCGGCATTGCCGGAGTTTTGGCCACAGCCTCGCTCATTTCTCCGCTCCATTTGGCAATCTTTTCTTCAATTATTTCACGCCGCACACTGTAGCGTTCGCGCGACACCCGAACGATTTTTTCTTTTTCCGAAGGCTCATCCATTTCCATCGGCGGAAGAGTCGTTGCCGAAAACGGCGCGCTGGCAATGCCGTCAATCATCAATTTCAAATAAATATGATATTTCCCCAAATTAACAAAATCTTCAATAACAATGTCGGGCGCGAACTCCGGCTCCAAAAATTCGGCATCCTCGGCTCCCACGCGAAAAACAATGATTGTGCCAACATTGCCAAACACCGCGTCTTTAACCCGCGAGCTTTTGCCCGATGCCCCCATCTCTTCCAACTGGCCCAAGTATTGATTGGCCAAAATAAGCGACAAACGATATTTGCGCGCTTCCGAAAGGATGTTAACAAAAGAATCCGTGGCAAAATTCTGGAACTCATCCACATAGCAATAGAAATCGGTGCGCTGTTCTTCGGGAACATTCTGGCGCGACATCGCCGCCAGCTGAAGCTTGGTGATCACCATCGCCCCAAAAAGCCGCGACGCGTCCTCGCCCACCATTCCTTTGGAGATATTAACAATCAAAATCTTTTTTTCGTCCATTATCTGGCGCATATCAATACTGGACTTTACTTGCCCGATGATATTGCGCATCAAAGGATTGGCGATAAACTGACCGATTTTATTTTGAATGGCCGCGGTGGATTCTTGCTCGTATTTTTGGTTATATTTGGCGTATTCTCCAACCCAAAACGCCTTGATAATCGGATCGGTGATTTTTTCCACCACTTTGGCGCGATATTCCGGATCGGAAAACATCCGGTTAATCCCCAGTAAAGTTGAATTGGGATATTCCAGAAGCGCGAGAATGGTATTGTTTAAAATGTATTCCATCCGCGCCGACCACACATCGGGCCAGATTTTTTTGAAAACCGCCATCAGCCCCGCGGCGATTAAATTGCGCTGTTCGGGATTGGTGATCTCCATCACGTTAAACGCCGTGGGATAAGCAACATCGCCGGGATTGAAATAGATCACATCGTTGACTCGCCACGAAGGGATATAATCCAAAATCTTCTCCGCGGCCTCGCCGTGGGGATCAATGAACGCAACGCCATGTCCCGCGCGAATATCTTGGATTGCCATATTTTCCAGCGCGTTTGATTTGCCCATGCCGGTTTTCCCGACAAGATACATATGCCGCCGCCGATCATCGTTTTTGATGCCAAACTTGGTGCGCTGGTGCCGCCAATTAACCTCGCCAACGTAAATGATTTTCTCTTTTTGTGCCATAAAATATATTCTTAAATATCTCGTCAAACGGGAAGATTGGAAGGAGTAACGGTTTCCCGCGATTCCGTGCGCACAATCCCCGGAGATGGCGCAACAATATGCGACGGAAAATGATACAGCGACGCCAACTCTTCAACGTTCATCACTATTCGCGCACCCTCATCACCCTCATTGCCGCCCCACGGATTGTAATAATTCAAGCGATCGCGATATGTTCTCAACAGGCGCCGTTTTTTAACAAAAATACGGCGCGGCGCGATGTCGTTTACAAACGGAATTGGTGAAAGCTTCACCTTGGTCATGCTCTTTGTCCACAATGACAGCGAATTCATATCGGCACTGGTGAAATTGTTGAAATAATTCAGCAAAAGCCGCCAGTTGGCCGACACCCAGGCATCATTTCGCGCCACATAAATGTTGCGGATATAGCAAGAAAAAAGCGGTTTGCTCACTTTCTTTTCCACCGCTTCAACCAATTCGCGCTCGCCGGTGGTCAAGCGCATTTCGGCCGGAAACATTTCCGGAGCCTTTTCTTCAGCGGCCTTTGGCCCTTCAATGATGAAATCAAGTATCTCCTGCCACAAAGGCTTTGATTTGCTTTTGCCCACCTCTCGCTTGGCTAATTCATCGCGAATGGCCATGGCTTTCTTAACAAAACTCCTGCCTTTTTCGGAATCAAAATATATTGGGCTGGCGGAAATTTGAATCCATATTTGTTCCCCGGGCCTTAACTTGACCATACTCTCTATTAGTGAAGAAATCGGATCAATGATTTCTTCCTGCTCCACATTCTGCTCCACATACCTTTCATAGGTCGGAATGGGATATTGGGGATCCTTTTCCATTTTATAGTCCCAGCCGAAAAGATCCCATTCTTTGTTGGGAATGTCTGCCGGAATGGCACGCGAATAATCCACCGCCGCTTCAATCTCAACTTCGGAAAACTGTGAATAGACCGCGGCTTCTATAGCCTCGCGGTATTCGGCAAAACAACGGATATAGAAATGAATCTTGCCGTCAATAGCCGCGATTTCAAATTTCAAGCTGGTTTGCGGTTCGCCGCTAATATACTTTTCCCACCAGTCCGGATCATTATAAATCGCACCGTGCAATGATACCAGCACCGCTTCCATCGCCTTGATTGGCTTGGGCATTTCTTTGGGTATTTTTATTTCCAGTAAAAGCGGCTTCCATATCGTGCCAAACCACAGCTCAACCCGCCACCATGTCCAATAGGAATTAAATTTTTTTGACAACCAAAAAAACACCGGCAGCCACCACCAATATAAAACCACCCTCCATCCCAAATCAACGATTTGCCAAAATTCTTGAGCCACAAGTTATATAAGTTAATTTCTAATTTCTAAACAAATTCAAATATCAAAATCCAAATTTTCAAAACAAAAAACTCTTTTGATTTTTTAAATTTTTGGATTTTTGATTTTGGATTTGTTTAGGGTTTATGATTTAATGCTTAGAATTTAACAAAAGAAAGCGCCTTGCGCTTCCATTATACGATGAGAAAACCAAAATTAAAAGGTTGAGATTGTTTCAAAAAGATTAAGACTACGCCTCTTGCACATTGGCCCGCCGCAAGCGAGACTCGCCTTCGGTGGCGCGAGTGTAACGCCCCTCGTTATCGCGCGAGAAATATTTTTTGTTGCCCAAGTTCATCAACACGGTATTTTCTTTGATTTGGCGCTGTTTCATCACGCGATCCAAAATTTCGTCGCGAGTAAGTGGTCGGTTTTCATTGCCAAAAATATTCAAAATCACGTCTTTCACATCGCCGGCGACATAACCCCAATCTTTTAACGCGTACTTACCGCGCCCGATTAAAACAAACCTCTTATCGCGAATCAATTCGTTATGCACAGTTTGCACCAAACTGCCCTCAATCCGCTCGGCCACATCGGTGAAATGCAGAGGATTGCCGGTTTTTTTGAAAAGCAAAAAGATTTTATCTTTAATTCCCTTGGGATTCACTTCCGGCCATTCGCGCAAACCATAAAGTCCATCTTTGTTTTTTTGCACCCGCGTTGAAATTCCCAAATAGGATTCAGCTATGGATTTCTTGAGCCCGAAAGACAATGCCAACTCACGACTTGAAGCCAATTGTTTTTTTTCTTCCAACAAACGTGCCGCCGACAAAACAAAATTTTTGGCGTTTTGAGCCGATTGAGCGTCCAATGCCCAAAAATTCTTGAAATCGCCATTTTCGGCAAACCGGACAAACTCGCCGGCAAGAATTAACAAAAAGTTGGCGTGCATTTTAAACTCTTTGCCGCCCAATTCTTCCAACAGCGCGCTTTCTTCGCGCGCCCCGCCGAAATTTTTCAAATGGCGGCCAAAAACCTGGGAAATTTCTTTATGCCCAAAAACCTTTTTTTTCATTTTAATCATCGCGGCTTTCTCCACCTGGCGCACCCGTTCGCGGCAAATATTATGGCTCTTTCCAATCGCTTCAAGGGTTTCTCGCTTGCCGGTCTTCAACCCAAAACGGCGCTCAATTACCTCGCGTTGTTTGGGGGCCAGTTGCCCCATCAATTCTTCACAAATTTTTTTGTAATTAATGTTAGCCATAGAACTATTTTTGACCAATCTAAAGTGTATTTAAGCACATTGGATTATTATATAGTATGTTTCAATATTTGTCAAATATCCGCTCAAATTTACCGCCGCGATTTGAGTTCGCGCCAAAAGACCAGCGCTTGGCCGGCCAAAAATACCGATGAGTATGTGCCAATACCAATGCCCAAAATCAACGCCAAAGAGAAATATTTCAAACTTTCACCGCCCCAAAAATAGATGGCAAACACCGGCAAAAGGGTAGCCAGCGAAGTGTTAATCTGCCGGCTCAAAGTTTGATTGATCGCGCGATTGACATTCTCGGCAAAAGAGGCCTTATGCTCTCTCATAAGATTCTCGCGGACACGATCATAAACCACAATCACATTATTAATGGCATAGCCCACCACGATCAACAACGCGGTGATAATCGGAATGGTAATTTGCACGCCCCCAAAAGCTCCCAACACCGCGAAAACTCCCAACGGCACAAGCACGTCATGGCATAAAATCAAAAACGACGCAACGCCGTATTGCCATGAATTCACCGGTCCGGGAACATTGCGGAACGCAACGGCGATATATAAAAGCATTGCCGCCAAAGAAATCAAAACCAGCGCCGCCATTTTGTTGGTCAATTCCTTGCCCACCATCGGCCCGACAGCTTCAAAGCTTCTCTCTTGAAATTCTCCGGCTTGGCCGATCGCGCTTGATAATTCAACTTGTTTTTTGGAATCCAAATTTTCGGTGCGAATCATCATTCCCCTTTCGCCAATCTCGTAAACCGCGACTTCCCTCAAAGACAGTCCAGCGATAATTTCGCGCACTTGGCTGATGTCCGGACGCTGGCCGTCATATTCAATTTCCAGAACATTGCCGCCGGTAAATTCAATGCCGGGCCTCAACCCGTAAATCGCAATTGCGGCAACGCTGCCGGCAATCATTAACAGGGTCAAAACGAAAAATATATTCTTGTATTTAATGAAATCAATCATAATGAAATTTAATTTGATTTTTTAACTTTTTAATTTTTTAAGCAATAGGCTTCCACAACCAGCCAAACTTACCCAATCTGGTGCCTGCCATAATCCGCAAAAAGGTGCGAGTTACCACAATCGCCGAATACATTGACAGCATTATGCCCCAAATCAAAGTGGCGGCGAATCCCTTCACAAAGCTGGTGCCCAAAAAGAACAATATCAACGCCACCGCAACAGTAGTGAAATTGCCGTCACGAATCGCCGGCCACGCACGATTGAAACCTTCTTCAACGCTCAGCGCCAGCCCTTTGCCGCTTCGCAATTCTTCTTTCAAGCGGGAAAATATCAGGATATTGGCATCCACCGCCATGCCCGCCGACAGAATAAAACCGCCGATGCCGGCCAAGCTCATCGTTACTCCTATCAATTTGAACACCGCCAGCAAAAGCGCGCCATAAAGCGCCAACGCCAACGATGCCAAAAGCCCCGGCAAGCGATAATAAGCAATCATAAACAGCATCACCAGCAAAAATCCGATCACCCCCGCGGTTACGGTTTGCTCCAATGAAATCGCGCCCAAAGTCGGGCCGACTTTCTGCTGGGCGATCGGCTCGCCCAAAGGCACCGGCAAAGCACCCTCGTTTAATCTTTTGACCAGCGTTTTAGCTTCCTGCACGCTGGCAAGACCGGTGATTTGCGCCTTGCCGCCGGAAATTTTTTCAACCACATTGGGCGCGTAAAGATCGCTGTTGTCAATTTGCCCATCGTCGTTGGTGTCAATAATTGAATAGCCGTCCAGATAGATCGCCAGAGGCTTGCTCACATTGCGCTCGGTTACCTGCTCAAAAATCTTGGCGCCTTCTTCATCAAACGCCAGCTCCACGATGGGCCGGCCGGTGTTTTGGTCATAATTCAGACTCGCTTTCTTGAGATATTTGCCGGTAAGTTCGGTGGGCATAAAATAGGGATTTTGCAACCCGATTTCAAATTCAGGAACCTGCAAAATCTCTTCGCCGGTTTTTCCTTGCAATTCATTGATTTTGTCAACAATTTTTTGCGAATCCTCTTCGGACCGCGATTCGGAAAACTCCAGCCACGGCGTCTGACCAATCCACTCAATCGCCTGCTGAACGCTTTCAATGCCGGGCAATTCCACGATCAGACGATTTTCGCCGGAAACCTGGATTTGCGGTTCGGCAACGCCATAGCTGTTGATGCGCCGATCAATCAAATCTTTGACGCCTTCCATCACCCCGACACGATCATCTTGAGCCACTTGTGCCAAATCCGCTTGATATTCCAAATGCACCCCCCCCTTCACGTCCAATCCCAAGTTAAACGGCTTATCCGCGATATGCGGCACATCAAACGGCATTTTTGAATTTATCGCGTCAACTCCCTGATTCACGACATTCGGAAAACAAAAAGCCGCCGACACCGCCGCCAACACAAAAACAAACAAAAGCGACCACCCGTAATTTTTCTTCATAGAGTTAGGAAATTATCATTATATCCGCCCTTTTTGTAGCACAAATCCCCCCAAAAGTAAAATTCGGCGAGCCTGAATGTAAATTTCTCTAATTGAAAATTTTAGATAGGATTTCTTGAAAAAGTTCCGTGCGGTC
>CAZFZI010000020.1:0-11246 GCA_964523275.1 uncultured Candidatus Saccharibacteria bacterium | reverse complement strand
ATCCGCAATCTTTATATAGTTTCAATTAAAAACCGTGGAAATTCAATCCGCGGGCTTAACTTTTATACAATTGGCTATGGGTGCCTATCGCCTCAAAAATCACATCGCCATTTCCCAACTCCACAAAAAGCGCACGCTAATCGCCGCTTATGTTGATACTGCGTAATTTTTTTAATTTGCCACTCAATTGATGATTATTCAATCTTAAATCAAATTTATCCAATAAAAAAATATTCACTTTCGCATCAAACGATTGCTGTATGAACTCCGGCGCAATATTATATTGCTTAATGAATTTTTTACTGAATTTCGCATTCATATTTCCGATTTTTATCATGCAACCATTTTATTGCATCATTGGCATTATCAAACGCAGGAGAAACTCTGCCATTTTTTATGTCTTCTTCACCCTCGGCAAGTTCTTTCAAAAGCCAATCGGATGGCTCTTCTAAATTAGCATTAAGTTCTTTATCACGGACAAAACCACGCAAAAGCACATTTAGGACATCGCTCAAATTAAATCCCATTCTTTTAGCAATCGCTTGCGCTTCAATTTTTAATTTTTTGTCCACTCGAAAATTAATTACTTCGCTCATATTTTTGTTTTTATTATAATATATACAATATATATACATTGTATATCAACCGGCAAACTTGTCAAGCGACACAAAAACAGACAACCGCAGGGATCCGGCCTCTGTAAGATTTTAATCTTTATAATCTTTTACAGTAAAGCCGTCTTTGACGCGGGTTACGACAACGCGCTGTTTTTCTTTCCAGCCCATCTTGCGCGCCTCATCTATCGGAAGCGTGAGACCAATGGACATTTTGCCGAATTTTGTAAGCTTGCGAATATTTGTTTGAGTTGATTTTTTATCCGCCATATTTTTTGAATTATTTCGGATTACGTAATTGATTACGTAATCAATTACGTAATCCGCTCATTACGTCATTTTACCCCCAAGCCAGCATTTTACCAAAAAAACAGGGGGTTCCCCCCTGTTTGTGATTAATTATTGCCTATTTTTAGATTTTAATCGCCTTTCAAACGCTTCATATTTTGCATTTCTTTTTTTAAACATATTATGTAACGCCTGCTTTTCTTGCCAACTCATCTTCTTCTGGCGACAGAGCCAAAACCACATCCCACCAATCATTTTCTTTAATTTCATCCACTTTAGCGCAAGCCGAATCCCAATGGCCGGAATCATTGGCGCGAAAACTTGTGACAAGCTCCCATCCATCCTTTTTTAGCTCTTCGGGCGTTTTATCTGAATAACCGCAATGCATAACTGGAGGTTGTTCAGGCATAAAGCTTCGTATATTTTCCATAATATTTTTTATTTTTATTATAAAACTTGCGGTGGGGACGAGATTCAAACTCGCGATACCTTTTGGGTATAACGGTTTTTCCCGCCTTCTGCGGGACCCCGCTATGGCGGGGCAAGACCGTCTCAAGGCGGAGGGTGGAGGATTCGAACCTCCGAGAGGTTTCCCTCAACTGGTTTTCAAGACCAGCGCTATAGACCGCTCAGCCAACCCTCCAAGATTAAAATCCTAAGCACTAATTTCCAAACCCTAAACGAGAATACAAATAGTAACATTCTCTGCAAATATAATAAACCATTTTAAACGGGAAAAATCAATAACAAGCGACAATCAAAATCAAGTTTGGCAAGGTCGCACCTCGGCGAGCACGCCGAGGAACGACCTTTAAATGCTAAAATTAAAAAATACAAAATTCAGGATTTTTTGAACAATTTGAAGATTTCAAACCAAAGCAAGCTTGCCGCGGCAACGGCAAAAGAAAGTATGACATCTCCAGCACCGATGGGCGCGAAATGGAAAACTTGGCGCAAAAACGGCACCGACAACGCCAAGGTTAAAGTGATACCCACCGCGCCCAGCATCCAATAGAGCGCCTTGTTGCCGTCGCCAAGAACAAAAAGGCTAATTTTTGACCATGACAAATTGGAAACGATCAACATAATATTGGCAAAAACAATCGCGCAGAAAGTGATTGTCCGCGCCTCGTCGTCGCTCCGGCCCGAAGCG
Organism: uncultured Candidatus Saccharibacteria bacterium; assembly: GCA_964523275.1. GTDB lineage: Bacteria > Patescibacteriota > Minisyncoccia > Minisyncoccales > UBA5738 > UBA5738. Next base: position 9,191 of record CAZFZI010000020.1, on the reverse strand, counting down.
AGAACAAGCCAAAACAGCGCGAATATCGCCGCTAAAACCCCCACTCCCTGCAACAAGCTGATAACCATGGCGCGGCGGTCAAACAGCGGCTCGCTCAATTTCCGCGGCGGGCGCGACATCACATTCTTGCTTTCCGGTTCATTCTCAAACACCAAAGAGCAAGCCGGATCAATGATTAACTCCAAAAACGCAATGTGCGCCGGAAAAAACACCACCGGCATACCAACAACCACCGGCAAAAACGACATTCCCGCAATGGGAATGTGCACCGCGAAAATATAGGCGATGGCTTTTTTCAGATTGTCAAAAATCGTCCTTCCTGTGCGCGTCGCGGCAACAATTGAAGAAAAGTCGTCGTTGAGCAAGACCAAGTCCGCCGCCTCTCGCGCCACATCGGTTCCTCGTTCGCCCATGGCAATGCCGATGTGCGCGGCTTTCAGCGCCGGCGCGTCGTTGACGCCATCGCCGGTCATCGCGATAACCTTTCCATTGCCTTTTAGGGCGTTAATAATGGTCATTTTTTGCTCTGGCACCACGCGGGCGAACACATTCACGCTTTTCATCTTCCGGCGCAAGCAATCGGTATCAAGCGCGCGCAAATCTTCGCCGGTTAGAAATTCGTCCGGATTTTTCAAGCCGATGCGTCGGGCGATATTGCACGCGGTTCCCGGATAATCGCCGGTGATCATGCAAATTCGGACACCGGCACGGTAGCAATCCTTTACCGCGCCGGGCACCGACGGACGCACCGGATCGGCAAACCCCAGCAAACCGATAAATTTGAAATCAAATTCGTGCTGGTGTTTGGGCAGATCTCCTTTGGCAACATTGGCAAAGGCAACAGCTATCAGGCGCAACCCATTGTCCAAAAGGGGCCGCATCTGCTCAACCATTTTGTTCTTTTTTTCTTCGGGAAAATGGCAAAGATCGGCAATGGATTCGGGCGCGCCTTTGGCCGCAACGACATAATGATCGCCCTCGCCAGCTTCCCAAACATGGGAAAGTGCCAAAATATTGCCCGAAAACGGATACTCTTTGATTAATTTCCAATCAGTATGCAGACAACCGATTGAAAGCAAAAATTCACCGGTGCGGCGAATCTCTTTTTCCAGCGGATCAAACGGATCGGTCTGGCTGGCCAGCATCGCGTGTTCCAAAAGAAAATGAAAAGTTTCGGGCAAAGATTTTTCTTTGTTTTCATAGTCAGCCAGATCAATAATTTCACCGGCCGCGCTCATTGTTTGCAAACGCATTTGGTTCAATGTGATCGTGCCGGTTTTGTCCACGCACAAAATATCGGCGGCGCCCAGCGATTCAATCGCGGCAGTATTGCGGGTTAGAACTTTGCGCTTGGAAACGCGCCACGCGCCCAAGGCGAGAAATATCATCAACACCACCGGAAATTCTTCGGGCAAAAGCGACATACTGATGGTCAAGCCATACAAAATCCCCGCCAGCCAGCCATTGCCGGATAATCCATACAACAAAACCGCGGCGGCACACAAAACCAAACCAACAAAACCAAACAGCCACACCAAGCGGCGGATTTCCTTTTTCAAAAGCGTTCCCTCTTCGTTTATTCCCGCCAACGACTTGCCAATCTTCCCCATTTCAGTCTCCCCGCCGATTGCAACCACTCGCGCGACTCCATGGCCGCGCGTCACCAGAGTTCCGGAATAAACAAATGGCAAATTGTCTCCGCCCGGCCGATTATTTTTATCGCTTTTGCTGTTTTCAAAAGCTATTTTTGCTACCGCCAGCGACTCGCCGGTCAAAAGCGACTCATCAACCGTCAAATTGGCCGCTTTGACAACGACCGCGTCGGCGGGAACGCGATCGCCCTCCCGCAAAACAATAATGTCGCCAACAACCGTTTCGCGCCCGGGAATGCGGTGGCGCACCCCGTCGCGCAAAACCAGCGCCCGGGGACTGGAAAGATTTTTCAAAGCTTCCAACGCCCGTTCGGTTTTATGGCGCTGATAGAAAGTTATTCCTAGAACAAAAACAATAAATGACGAGAGAATCAACGCGTCTTGCGGCGCGCCCAACAAAAAATAAATCGCCCCGGCGGCAACCAAGAGCAAAAGCATCGGCTCTTTCAAAACCTCCCCAAAAACAGCCAAAAAACCATTTCTTTTTTGTGACGGAATTTCGTTGAAACCATCTCGCGCCAAAATCTCTTGCGCCTCGCTTTCCGACAACCCCTCAATAGATTCTTTTATCTCGCCCGTCCTCTCCATCTCCATATTTAGCTGTTTGTCAAAATTTCGTTTTCCATTTTCCATTTTTCCATTCTACCAAATTTATCCTCCCTAATCCATTTTTAGCGCGAAACAAAATCCGTCTTCGCGTCAAGCTATGGCGGATAAGAGCAACAACGATGTCCCGAAATTTGAACCAAAATGTTCATTCGGGATGGCTTAAAACACCGGGACCAAAGCCGTTTAAAAGTAAAGAAGGCGTGTATTATTCAATTAGTGCCAATTAGGTTATATCAAAATTGTATTTATAATTTGCAAAATATCATACTTATGGCCACTAGATAGTGTGCCAAACATTTTTAACATTTCTAAAAATACACCGATATTGTTTTCCGTAATTTCAAAATTAGCAATTTCTTTTACATTCGCGGTTCGTCCGATTAAATTATTTTGCGTTTTTAGTTCTGTGATCGGGAAACATAAATATAACATCGGTTGCGTGCCAACCGCGTATTGTTTTTCGGTAATTTTTATTTCAGTAACTATCTCGTATCCATCAAATTTATGGATTAAAAGCGGATATTTAACTTGGGTATATTCAAAATCAAATCCATTTATATTTTTTGCTATTGGGTGGCTACGATCAATTTGCAATTCAGAATTATTACCAATCAAATTACGGCCTTGTATTGAATTAAGATAAGTTATGGCACTTCCCAGTTCTTCTCTGGACACAATGCCCCACTTATGAAAATACCAAATATATTCTGATAATTCATAAAGTGCTTTAACCTTTTTATTCGCACCAATAAATTCTGTATCCGGCAACGAGGATTCTGATAGTTTTTCAGCTTCCTTTTTAACAACATCATAACCAATTTGCCATTCAACATAATTACTTAAAGCAAACCCATCCCGCCTAACTGCAACCGGCGTTCCATACTCATTCAAAATTGAACGATTTTTAATGCGGATTTTTCCGCTAACGGCGGTCAACAGAATCGGAATTTCAATTTTATGTTCTTGTTCTTTAATCAAAATTTTTGGCATATTTTTCACCCAATTTATTTCCTAATAATTCCCTAAAATAATTTTCTATTTTTATTTTAGCGTCAGGAATTTCTCTAAATTCAAATTTATTTTTCAAAATTGGATTTGTATGAATACTTTGAGCAATAAAACATTCTTTAATCTCGTTAAATTTCTTATTGTCAATTATCACATCGCAGTTGCCAATAAAATAAGGCATTTTATCCGCGTATTGCTTAAAAACATCAATATAACAATAATATGGGAGCTTCTCCATTAAAACATAAACCGTGTTGTAGGTATCGGAATCAATAAAGGTGCGGTTTCGCTTAAGCGCGTTTATATCTCTTAGTGTCCAAAATTTCGCTACTGGCTTATCATTTTTATTTAAAAATTTTTTATTTGGATACTTCCGGACATAATTGACTATCGTATCAAAATCCTTTAAACGAAAAAACCCATCGTCTTTCACTTTGAACTGATAATTTTGAATATAATTATAATCCATTCCAACCCTATCTTTTTTGTAAAGAGCAATTAAAATAGGAAAAGCCATACCGCGAGAGGTATCGGAAAATTCATGACTGCTTATGATCACTCCGTCAATTAATTTATAGTTTTCGGTAAATTTTGAAAACAGAGCGAAATTTGTTTTCTTAATCAAATAAGATAATGGATGCAAAACACAAACATAATCTGCCTGGAGTTTGTTGTAGGAAAGCAAAAACGACATCCCCAAATCCCTGGTTTTTATATCAGAGTCAATTTTATCTTGGATAGAAGCATCTTTTATGGAACTGCGGATTATTGAAGTTGTGTCGTTGTATGGCGGATTGCCTATGGCTATAAGTTTTTCTTCATTTTTAATATTTAAGTTCTGACGACAAACATTTAAAAGAGAATTCTGACAGGTAAAATCTACACCGTTAATTATTTTTTTTGCTTCAGAAATAGCTTTTTGATCAATATCAACTCCGATTAATCTTTTCGCAACGCCATTTTTTGCTAAAAATGAGCCGTAACCACAAGATGAATCCAAAATTGTGAAATCTTTGATGTCCTTAATATTTTTTTTCAAAACAGAATAAACAAAATCAACAATAATCTCTGGCGTATAATAAGAACCGAGATTAACAGTGTCTGTATAATTTAGATGTTTTTGGTTTCTATCCATATAACTTTATTATATCAGTTTTTTCTAGTATTGATAAAATTTTAAGAAAAACCGGCATCTTATTCGGACGCCGGCCTTTCAATCGTATAACCCCTTATTTTACTTCGGTTCAAGCTTGGTACAAGACAGCGGTGTTTTTTGGACGAAGTTCGAACATTTTTTGAGCAAAACCCTGAATGATTGCGCGCTTCGCGCGCAAAACCGAAACGCTCGGACGGGCAAAAAGGAAGGGGGTTGGGGGGAAGGAATTTTTGCCCGCCCTCGCTTTCCGCCGCCGCCGAATTTCGTTCCAGCGAAGCTGGCGCGCCGCCAATAGTTTTAATTGTTGTTCCTGATTTTTACAGCTTCCTCAACCGCATCGGAAATATATTTTGATATCCATGCATATTTTTCTTTGCTGTCGCTTCCAGATGGATTATAGCACTTTACGATTGATGATAATTTTTTACCATTATCGCCATATGTAATGTAATCAAATGGGTTATAGCCTTGATTTGCGATATATCCGTCTTGATTTTTTAGTCCGTGAATATTCATCCCAACAACGCCCATTCCCGCATTCCAAGATTCAATAATTTCATAGTTTATCCATTTACGATTAGCAGTGTTTTCACCAACAAGCACAACCGTGCATGATCGATATTTCATTTGGTCTTTAATCCATTTTTTAATAGCGTCATCACCGGTTCTGGTAATAGTTTCCCAATCATTGTCCGGAGCTGGTTTATTTCCTTCGATAGCTCCAATATTTCGGACTTGGGAGGCTCGCCAACAATCTGGCTTGTAGTGAAAACTATAAAATACCTGTCTTTTTGTTGCCATATTTTTTACTTTAATTTAAATAAAATATAAATTGCCGCTCCAACAAGCGGTAGATAAAAAATTAAAAGAGTTAAGGAAAACATCGAATAAATTAAAGTATTTTTCTTGTATTTTTGATATTCGCTAATATCCATTGAAAAATCTATTTCCTCCTCTTTTAATTTTCTAACATGATTATATAGATCGCGATATGATCTTTCCTGCGAAAGAAAATATCCATCCAAAATCCAAAAAATCAACACTACAACAATTAAAAAATAAAAAACATAATCTGGACTATTATTTTTTGAAAACAAAGCCAACAACGCGCCTATTAAGGTGATTGTCCAACCTCTTAGAAAAAATAAATTGCCAGCCATTCGGCTAATTATGTTTTGAATAAATTCAAGATGTTTGCGTTTATTCTTCATATTTATTTATCTTTAACATTGAATTTTGGTTGAAGCTGTTTTATTAACTTTTTTTCAATTTTTTTAGCACTCTCCAAATTATTAACCTGTGCAATTTTTAACTTTGTCGCCCCACTAATTTTTTCTTTTTGGATATTCAAATGCTCTAAAAGCCGATCTTGTGCCCTGTTTCTTTTTGCTATACCTGTGTATAACTCATTATTTGAATTATTTAACAAGCGATACACGATTGGTTTATTTTCTGGGATATCTTTGATATTCGTTTTGTTGAACTTCTTTGAATTTGTGAATTTTGACATATTGTTTTTGGTTAATTCTTTATAAGTGTTGACGACATTTTTAAAATCGTCTACAATTAAAGTGTAGTCGAAAATAAATAGAAAGTCAATAGCTATAAACTTATGCTCACAAAACGCCAAAAACAAGCCTTAGATTTTATCACTTCTTTCCAAAAAAAGAAGGGTTTTTCACCCTCCCTTGAGGAAATAAAAAAACACCTAAAACTATCCTCTGTTTCTACGGCTCATCACCATGTTAAAAAACTCCAAGAGTCTGGTTATCTAAAAAAAGAATACAATCAGCCAAGGGCGGTTTCAGTAAGAAACGAAAAAGCGACAATTGATGTCCCATTGGTCGGGACTATCGCCGCCGGACAGCCGATCGAAGCGATAGAAATTCCTGGCGAAATAATAACTGTTTCAAAAGATGAAGTTGGAAAATACGGACAAAATTATGCCTTGCGTGTTCAGGGTAATAGCATGATTGATGAGGGAATTTTTGACGGAGATATCGTTGTTATTAGAAAACAAGAATTTGCCGACAATGGACAAACAGTAGTCGCAATTATTGACGACAACGAAGCAACGCTAAAAAAACTTTATCGTGAAAAAAATCGAATTAGATTACAGCCGGCAAATCCAACACTTTTTCCTATTTATAGGGAAGAGGTTGAAATTAGAGGGGTTGTTATAAAAATTATCAGAAATTTAGAAACGCAAATTGAGAAAGAAAAAGTTAAAGATGAAAAATATGTTAGGCGGATAGATTATTCGTGGGACTATAAAGGCGAGAAAACAAAATCATATACTCATGGAATACACACTTATCCGGCAATGTTTATTCCGCAAGTCGCAAGGCGACTTTTAGAAAATTATAGTCAGGCGGGAGAAATGATCTGTGATATTTTTTGCGGGTCTGGCACCGCACTGGTTGAAAGCAAACTTTTGGGCAGAAATGCCTATGGGATTGACTTAAACCCATTAGCGATCTTTTTGGCGAAAGCCAAAACAACACCAATAAATCCCCCAATACTTACAAAGGAATATTTTAAACTCCTTTCCGAAATAGAAAAAATAAAAGAAACGGAAATTAAAAAGCCAAATTTTAACAACATTGATTTTTGGTTTAAAGAAAAAACTATCGTTCAATTGGCAAAAATCAAAAAAGCGATTTCAAAAATAAAAAACGAAGATATTCGGAATTATTTTATGGTTTCGTTTAGTGAAACTGTGCGATTATCCTCAAACGCAAAAAGTGGCGAGTTTAAGCTTGTTAGAATAAAAAAAGAAAAATTAGAAAATTATAACCCGGATGTTTTAGGAATTTTCAAAAAGAAAACAGAGGTAAATATTAAGGGTATGACTGATTTTTACAAAGATGTTAATAAAAAAGCTTGGACTAAAATAATTTATGGCGATTCCTCAAAATCCAACGGGATAAAAGACAACTCGATTGATTGTATTATTACTTCTCCGCCCTATGGAGATTCAAGAACAACGGTTGCTTACGGGCAATTTTCTCGCCTTTCAGCGCAATGGATAGATATTTTTGAAGATCCAAACAAAGCCTCCGGCGTAGACAATGAATTGCTTGGGGGAAGGGCGACTAAAACCCTTGAGCACACATTGGATTCAAAATATTTAAAAGATTCTTTACATAAAATCGCAAAGATCGATGAAAAAAGGGCTAAAGATGTTTTGAGTTTTTATATAGGATTGAACGATTGCTTAAAACAAGCTTATAAAATATTGAAGTCAAAAAAATATTTTTGCTTGGTTGTTGGCAATAGACTTGTAAAGCAAGTCAGAATACCAACGGATTTTATAATTGCGGAGTTGGGCGAAAAAATTGGTTTTACTTGCGAGGACGTTTTTGTCAGAAATATCCCCGGTAAACGAATGCCTATTAAAAATTCTCCAACAAATATTGTTGGGGCATTAGAAGAAACAATGAATAAAGAGAGTATTGTAATTCTCCGAAAAAATTAAATCAGCTGATCTTTATTTCTAAAGCAGTTATAAAGCTTATTTATTTTTATCCTAAAACCTGTTCCGTGGTTCCTAACACTTCCGTTTGGTCTGTAATACATCCGAAAATCTACTACGATTTGGTCTTTTTTAACCATTTTTTTGAACAATTCAAAATCAAAACCACTCAATAAATACGCTTCGTTAAAATGAAAATTTTCTTTTCCTTTTATTTCTTTTGACTCGGCTAAAACATAAACTAAAGCGGGCAATTTATTGCCGAATTTCTTTTGCACTGATTCCATGTCCCAGTAAATATTTAATCGTTTATTTTTGCCTTGTACGCGAATTTTATCACCGGCAATTGAGAGTTTAAGCAATTGATTATTGTATCGTCTACAGGAAAGCGTCGAATGTAATTCCTTTGAACGTCCATTATCTCGTTTTGAATAACCAAAATTATCAAGCAACATCCGATCTCTATCGCCACCCTTGGGAAGCGGTTCTAAGGTAAAAAGAGTTAGCATTGATTTTGCGCTTTTACGGTATGCTTTAAGTTCAGCAACACCTTCAATATCATGAAGTGGGATATTGTTTTCTTTTATATTCAATAAATCCTCAAGTGTTTTTCCAATCCCTGTATCGCCAGTTCGATGGGTTGGCACAAATCCAAGCTTTTTTATTTTCTGCAATTCTTTTTTAAGTGTTGATAAGTCCATATTATTTTTTGATAAAAAAATCCAATGACTTTTTATAAGCTTTAGCAAACTCTTTTAATTGAACAATATCTATTCTTCTTTGTCCGGCTTCAATTTTTGAAATGTAAGATTGAGTTTTCCCCAATAGTTCTGCGGCTTTCTCTTGATCAAAACCAGCCTCTATACGGGCTTTTTTAAGTTGCTCTGTTAAAAATTTGTGGTCTTTTGAATAAATTGTTTTGCTCATACTTGTTGTTTTAATACTTATATGTTATATTCCATAGTGTAATATGCCAAAATGGAATACACCATACTCACAATTTATTTAGGGAGAAAAAATGTTGTGTGCGCACGGGTGGGCGGGGCAAACACAACTCCATTTATGGCGGCGCATTTTGCAAAGCAAAATACGAAATTCGGCGGCGGCGGAAAGCGAGGGCGGGCAAAAATTCCTTCCCCCCAACCCCCTTCCTTTTTGCCCGTCCGAGCGTTTCGGTTTTGCGCGCGAAGCGCGCAATCATTCAGGGTTTTGCTCAAAAAATGTTCGAACTTCGTCCAAAAAACACCGCCAAGTTTTACATTCAGCGAAATTGAAAGATGTTGCCTCGGCG
>CAZFZI010000019.1:7872-11294 GCA_964523275.1 uncultured Candidatus Saccharibacteria bacterium | reverse complement strand
AATTTGTTGATTTGACAGTCGGGAGAAAGTTTGCTATCATTACTATTTGTTGGAGAGTTAATTAACTTTTGTATCCTTGATTGCCACTAATTTATAATTTTAAGTGAAAGCCGTACCCTAAAAATCCATCAGGGTATTTTTGCTTTTTTTGTTGCGTTTTCGGTAGAGTAAGGATTTTAAAGATTGAAAAAGCAAAGTCAAATCACATTTAATTTTGATTTTTTAATTTTTAATTTATTTTTTATGGCCGCGCTAAAAACAAAAAATTTCGGTAAGGCGAAAGTTTCCCTGCCTTTACCGTATTTGCTCGTGCTCCAAAAGGAAAGCTGGGATATGTTCTGGGGCAATGATTTAAAAGAACTTTTCACCGAAATTTCTCCAATCCGCGATTACGCCGGCAAAGAAATGGAATTGTGGATTGAAGATTTTAAGCTTGACGAACCCAAATACAAAAACGATCTTGACGCGCGTTTGAATAATGCCTCTTATGAGTCGCCAATTCGCGTTAAAGTGAGGCTGGTTAATTTAAAAACCAAAGAATCAAAAACGCAGGAGATCTTTCTGTGCGATTTTCCGCTGATGACCGAACGCGGAACTTTTATCGTCAATGGGGTGGAGCGGGTTTGTATTTCGCAGCTTATCCGCTCGGCGGGTGTGTTCTTTTCGGCGCAAAATATCGGTGGCAAGTTGTTCTTTGGCACCAAAATCATTCCCAATCGCGGTTCGTGGCTGGAATTTGAGACCGCCCACACCGGTTTTATCGGCGTGAAAATTGATCGCAAGCGGCGCGTGCCGGCAACGACTTTATTGCGGGCGTTCGGTATTGATAATGATGACGCGATCAAAGAATTGTTTGCCGATGTCAATAAAGGAGACATTGATTTTATTGAAGAAACCATCAAAAAAGACCCCACCCACAATCAAGCCGAAGCTTTGGTGGAAGTTTATCAGCGTTTGCGTCCGGGCGATTTGACCACGGCCGACACCGCCAAAGAGCTGATTTGGAATATGTTTTTCAATTTTGAACGCTATGATCTTTCCAAAGTCGGCCGGTGGAAAATGTGGAAGCGCCTGCCGCAATTGAAGGCCAAAGACAAGAAAAACGATATTGTGGAAGTTAAAGATCGCGTTATGACCGTGGATGACATCGTTGCCGTTATCAGGGAAATTATTCGTCTCAACAATGATCCGGCCGCCAAGCCCGATGAAATTGATCATTTGGGCAATCGCCGCGTGCGCACCCTAAACGAACTTTTGGTTAATCGCTTGCGTTTGGGATTTATGCGCATGGAGCGGATTATCAAAGACAGAATGTCCACTTTGGACGCGCCGGATTTGTCGCCGATGCAGCTGATCAATCCGCGCCCGGTGATGGCGGTGGTTAAAGAATTCTTTTCGTCTTCGCAATTGAGCCAGTTTATGGACAACGAAAATCCGCTTTCCGAGTTGGAGCACAAGCGCCGCTTGGCCGCCACCGGTCCCGGCGGGCTCACCCGCGAGCGCGCCGGATTTGAAGTGCGCGATGTTCAGCCCTCTCATTACGGCCGGATTTGCCCGATACAAACGCCCGAAGGACCGAACGTGGGATTGGTGGGATATTTATCGGGATATACGAAAATTAACAATTTCGGCTTTTTGGAAACCCCGTATTTTAAAGTGGAAAAAGGCAAAGTTACCGATAATCTGGTCTATATGACTGCCGATGAGGAGGAAAAATACAACATTGCCACGGCGATTGCGCCATTGGATGAAAAGAACAATATTATTCCCAAAAAGCTGGAAGCGCGCATTAAGAGCGAGCCGGGGATTTGCCCCAAAGAAGAAATTGATTATATTGATGTTTCGCCTCAGCAAATTCTTTCGGTGGGCACTTCTTTGATTCCGTTTTTGCAAAATGACGATGCTAATCGCGCGTTGATGGGCTCCAATATGCAGCGCCAGTCAACGCCGCTTCTTCGTCCTGAACCTCCGTTGGTGATGACCGGCAGTGAAGAAAGAATCGCGCATGATTCTGGACACATCTTGTTGGCCGAAGGCGCGGGAGCGGTGGTGGAAGCCGACAGCCGGCGCATTACAGTGAAATACGACGATAATGATTTGGGCGAAAAAACATATTATTTGCGCACATTTTTGCGCACCAATCAATACACTTGTTTTCATCAAAGCGTGATTGTTAAGAACGGCCAAAAAGTTAAAAAAGGAGAAGCGCTTTGCGACGGGGGTTCAATTGTCGACGGCCATTTGGCGCTGGGGCATAATGTCTTGGTGGCGTTCACTTCGTGGCGCGGCGGCAATTTTGAAGACGCGATTTTGATTTCCGAGCGTTTGGTGGCCAATGACAAATTCACCACGATTCATATGGAGAATTTCGCTTGCGATGTGCGCGAAACCAAGCTTGGCCCGGAAATGACCACTTATGACATCCCCAATGTTTCCGAGGAAAAATTGAAAGACCTGGACGAAGAGGGGGTTGTGCGTATCGGTGCGGAGGTAAGACCCAATGATATTTTGGTGGGAAAAATTTCGCCCAAAGGAGAACAAGAACTCACCGCCGAAGAGCGGCTGTTGAGGTCCATTTTCGGTGAAAAGGCCAAGGACGTGAAAGATACTTCGTTGGTAATGGAACATGGCAAGCGTGGTCGCGTTGTCGGGGTGAAGATTTTTTCCCGTGAACAGGGACACAAACTTGATTCGGGAGTGATCAAGCGGATTGAAATTGAGGTTGCCGAAATGAGAAAGGTGCGCGCCGGCGACAAACTTGCCGGTCGGCACGGAAACAAGGGTGTGATCTCTCGTGTTTTGCCGGTGGAAGAAATGCCGTTTTTGGAAGATGGCACTCCTATTGATATATTGTTAAATCCTATGAGTGTTGCTTCTCGTATGAATTTGGGGCAGATTTTGGAAACGCATTTGGGATACGCGGCGCATCATTTGGGATATCACGCGGTTACCCCGTCGCTTTCCGGCGCGATTGAGTCCGAAATTAAAACCGAATTGAAAAAAGCCGGTCTTTCCGAAGATGGCAAGGAAAAGATTTTTGACGGGCGCACCGGTTTGCAATTCCCGGGTAAAATTACCGTGGGATATATTTATATGATGAAGCTGATTCATATGGTTGAAGACAAAATCCACACGCGAAGCATCGGCCCTTATTCGTTGATCACCCAGCAGCCGCTGGGCGGCAAGGCGCAATTCGGCGGCCAGCGCTTCGGCGAGATGGAAGTTTGGGCGCTGGAAGGTTATGGCGCCGCCTACACTCTTCAAGAAATGCTCACCATTAAATCAGATGATATTGCCGGCCGCGCGGCGACCTATGAAACCATTTTGCGCGGTGAAGAAATCCGCCATCCCAATATTCCCGCGTCGTTTAACCTTTTGGTGAGCGAGCTTAAATCGTTGGGGTTGAGCGTTGAAGTGAAAGA
>CAZFZI010000019.1:0-7772 GCA_964523275.1 uncultured Candidatus Saccharibacteria bacterium | reverse complement strand
TTAACCTTTTGGTGAGCGAGCTTAAATCGTTGGGGTTGAGCGTTGAAGTGAAAGAAAACCCTGCTCGGTAAAATCACACCTTAAATGTTAAATGTCAAAACCAAATGTTAAATGCCAAAACTATAAATTCATAGATTTGACATTTAGGATTTGACATTTGAGATAAATTCTATGCGCGTAGAAGACTTGCAATCAATAAGAATCAAGCTGGCCTCTCCGGAAGAGGTGATTTCGTGGTCTCATGGCGAGATCACCAAGCCCGAAACCATCAATTACCGCACTCAACGTCCGGAAAAAGACGGCTTGTTTTGCGAGCGGATTTTTGGTCCTGAACGGGATTATGAATGTTATTGCGGCAAATATAAACGCGTGCGTTATAAGGGTATTGTTTGCGATCGGTGCGGCGTTGAAGTGACCAAAAGCAGTGTGCGGCGCGAGCGGATGGGGCATATTCAGCTGGCGTGCCCGGTTTCTCATATTTGGTTTTTGCGGGGAGTGCCGTCGCGTATCGGCCAAGTTTTGGATTTGCCGATGCTGGCACTGGAGAAAGTGATTTATTTCGCTTCCTATGTGATTATTTCCGCGGACGATCAAGAGAAGGAAAAAATTGCCGCGGAAATTGAAGCTGAATTTGCCGAAAAAACAAAAACCCAGAAAAAGATTTTTGATTCGGAAAATTCACAAAACGGGAAAAAAGAAACCAAATCCGGACAGAAGGCTTTGCAAGCGGCACTGGATGAGTTGCGCGACGCGCGCGATCGCGCAAAATCAGAATTAGCCAGCATTCAATTTATGCGGGTGATTTCAGAGGCTGAATATCGCAATTTATCGTTGAAATACGGCCAGTGTTTTATTGCCGGAACCGGCGCGGAGACAGTGCGGCAATTATGCGAGAAAGTTGATTTGGGCAAGACCATTGAGAATCTTAAAACGCGATTGTCTTTGTCCACGCCTGAGGAAAAGCGCAAAATTTATATTCGGTTAAAGCTTTTGCAAGGAATGCATCAAGTGGGAATCCGTCCGGAATGGATGCTGATCACCGCGTTGCCGGTTTTGCCCGCGGATTTGCGTCCAATTGTGCAATTGGACGGCGGCCGTTATGCCAGCTCGGATTTGAATGATCTATACCGCCGCGTGATCAATCGCAACAGCCGTTTGAAATATCTGAAAGAAATCGGCGCGCCCGAAGTGATTGTGCGCAACGAAAAAAGAATGCTGCAGGAGGCGGTTGATTCTTTGATTGACAATAGCATGAGGAAAAGCACCACCACGCAGGCAACCACCGGCGGCCGTCGGCTCTTGAAGTCGCTGGCGGATATGCTGAAGGGAAAACAGGGGCGGTTTCGCCAAAATCTTTTGGGAAAGCGTGTTGATTATTCGGGCCGGTCGGTGATTGTGGTTGGTCCGAACTTGCGGCTGAACCAGGTGGGTATTCCCAAAAAGATGGCGCTGGAATTGTTCAAGCCTTTTGTTATTCATCGCATTTTGGAAAAAGAGATGGCGTTTAACGTGCGCGGCGCGGCCCGTTTAATTGAGGCTGAAACCGATGAGATTTGGGCGATTTTGGAAGAGGTGGTGAAAGACAAATTGGTGTTGATTAACCGCGCGCCGACTTTGCACCGTTTGAGCATCCAAGCGTTTAATCCGGTTTTGATTGAAGGCGAGGCATTGCAAATCCATCCCATGGTTTGCAAGGCTTTTAATGCCGATTTTGACGGCGATCAGATGGCGGTTCATTTGCCGCTTTCAACTAGGGCGCAAAAAGAAGCCAGCCAGCGAATGCTTTCCAGTTTGAATTTGTTGAAACCGGCAAAAGGTACGCCGGTGGTGACGGTCTACCAGGATATGGTGCTGGGCTGTTATTGGCTCACCACCGAAGTTTCCGGCGCGAAAGGCGAGGGTAAAGTTCTCGCCAATCCCGATGAGGCGATTATGATGTATGGATTTGGCGATCTTGACTTGCGCGCCAAAGTGAAAATCAGAGATGTTAAACCTTCGGTGCCCGGATTTACGGAAACCACTGTTGGCAGGGTAATCTTCAATCGGACGTTGCCCGCGGATTTTGCTTTCATCAATCGTATGGTGAAAGTTAAGGATTTGGAAAGTATTGCTGAAGATGTGATCCGCAAATATGATACCAAAACAATTGAAGATACCTTAGATCGCATAAAAGAACTCGGATTTGAATATTCCACGGTGTCGGGGATTTCTTGGGGGATGGACGATCTGCACGTACCGGCGGAAAAACCGGCGATTATCAAAGCGGCGGAAAAGGAGGTGGAAAAAACCGAAGACTATTATTGCAAGGGGCTTCTGTCAAAAGACGAAAAGAAAAGCAAAATTATTGAAATTTGGTCTAAGACTAAAACCACGATTGAAAATTTGGTACCCAAGACGTTGTCCGATGAAAGTTCGGTTTATCAGATGATTGACGCGGGCGCGCGTGGCTCATGGTCGCAGCCGGTGCAGATGGCGGGAATGAAAGGCTTGGTGGTGGATCCGTCCGGAGATATTATTGAATTACCGGTGAAAAATTCTTATAAAGAGGGGTTGGATGTGTTGGAATACTTTAATTCCACTCACGGCGCCCGTAAAGGAACGGTGGATACCGCTTTGCGAACGTCAACTGCCGGTTATTTGACGCGCCGCTTGGTGGATGTGGCTCACGAAGCGATTATTTCGCAAGATGATTGTGGCGACACTGAGGGGTTTGAAGTTTTTTTCAGGGAATCCGAAGAGATCGGGCAGAATTTCTTGTATAAAATTGTTGGCCATGTTTGCATGGAAACCATTAAGTCCGACAAGGAAACGATTATTAAAAAAGGTGAAGCTATTGATTGGGAGACCGGCCGCCGCCTCATTGATGCCAACGTTGAGAAGATCAAGATCAGATCTCCGCTGTCATGCAAAGCCGAGAGAGGGCTTTGCCGGCAGTGCTATGGCTGGGATTTGGGCAACAACCAAATGGTGCGCATGGGTGAAGCGGTGGGGATTATCGCGGCTCAATCCATCGGCGAACCGGGGACACAGCTTACAATGAGAACCTTTCACACCGGCGGTGTTGCTTCGGGCGCGGATATCACCTCCGGCTTGCCGCGCGTGGAAGAAATCTTTGAAGCGCGGATACCCGGCGGCAAAGCGGAAATTTGTCCTGCTGACGGTGAAGTGCTTGAAGTGATTGCTCAAAAAGGGCAAAATAAGGTTATCAAAATAAAAATCAAATCCAAAGACGCGGCCAAAGAAGCCAAAAAAGAATCCAAAAAGAAGAAAAAGAGCGATGATGCTCAAGATGATGCGGAAAATCAAGTGCCAAAGGGCTACCAAGTCGTTGAATTTTCGGCGCCGTCCAATGTTAATGTTTTGGTTAAGCCCGGTGACGAGATTTGCAAGGGCCAGCCGCTTTGGGAAGGCAGTTTGGATCTAAAAGAATTATACAAGCTGGTTGGTCGGGATGTTGCGCAAAGATATATCCTCAAGGAGGTTCAACATATTTACAGTTCGCAGGGCGCAACCATTCATGACAAGCACGTTGCTGTGATTATCCGCCAGATGTTTTCGCGCGTGAAAATCAAGGATCCGGGCGATAGCTTGTTTATACCCAAGGAGGTTGTGGAATTAAAACAGGTAATAGAAGAAAACAAGCAACTGTTGAAACAGAATCTTAAGCCGATACAATACGTGCCGGTGTTGCTGGGGGTTTCCAAAGTGGCGCTTACCACCGGATCGTTTTTGTCTTCGGCGTCTTTTCAAGAGACTTCGCGGGTGTTAATCAAAGCCAGTTTGGAGCGGCTGGAAGACAAACTTGACGGATTGAAGGAAAACGTGATTATCGGCAAATTGATTCCGGCGGGCACCGGTTTTGGCGGCCCGGATTCCGCTTGTCTTAACGACGTTGAAACTCCAAATGAAGAAGCGGATGTCGCCAAAAAAGAAAAAGAGTAGTCTGTAATGAATCTTTTTTTCAACTCTGCGTATGAAAAAAAACGGCCGCCGCAATCGTTCTCGCGGCAAAAATAAAAATCCCTTCAGGATATTTGAATCTTTTCAATTTCCCGGACGCACCGGCCAATGGACCGCGGGTATTATTCTGGCGGTTTTGGCTTTGGTGCTGGCGCTCGGATTTTTTGGTTTAGCCGGAATTATCGGCAATTGGTTTGCGAACATTCTCCAATCAGCGCTTGGCGGCGCGGCATTCGCTTTGCCGGTGATTTTATTAACGGGAGGCGTGATTTTCGTTATTGCCAAACAACCGCGGCTTGGAACGGCGCTGGTGCTGGCGTCAGTTTTGTTTTTGTCGGGCGCAAGCGGTTTTTTGGCCAATATTGATACCACCGCGCGCGGCGGCGGCAACTTCGGCTATTATTTTGCTTTGCCGGTTTTGAATTTGTTCGGGTTTTGGGTTGCGGCAATCTTTTTTGCCGGCATGGTGTTGTCGTCGGTATTGATTTTTTGGTGGCTCTTGGGCCGACCGTTGCCTGATTTTTCCAGATTTAGGATTGACTTTTCCCGGCCCAAAGAAGGCAAAAAAACGGCTACCGGTTCGCAAAGAAGATTGTTGCCGGCCAAAGAAGTTTTCAAACAAAAAAAGATCGCGGGTTTGCCGCCGATTAATTTCCCAAAATTTTCGCCGGTTAATATCAGGAAAAACGAAACAAGAATTAATAAAAATGAAAGCGCCGCCGGAAAAAAATCCGCGAACGGCCGTGGCGCGCTGATTGAAAAATCGCAATACAAAACTCCGCCGTTGGAACTTTTGGATCGCCGCGATTCCGCGCCGCTGGCGGGAGATGTTAACCAAAATTCGGCGATCATCAAAAAAACACTGGAGAATTTCGGTATTCCGGTGGAAATGTCGCCTGAAATCATTGTTGGGCCGTCGGTTACTCAATACGCGCTCAAGCCTGCCGAAGGCATAAAGCTTTCCAAAATCACTACGCTTTCCAATGATCTTTCGTTGTCTCTGGCAAGCTCCTCCATCCGTATTGAGGCGCCGATCCCGGGCAAGTCGCTGGTGGGGGTGGAAGTTCCCAACAAAAGCCGCGCCGGCGTGGGATTGCGCGAACTTCTTTTGACTGATCAATTTTTGCAGTCAAATTCCAATTTGTTGATAACTTTGGGCAAAGACATTTTGGGAGCTCCGATTTATGCCGATATTGTTAAAATGCCTCACTTGCTTGTTGCCGGGGCGACTGGCACGGGCAAAACGATATTTTTGAACAGCGTTTTAACCGCGCTTTTGTATCGCAATCCGCCGGAGATGCTCCGCTTGATTTTGGTTGATCCCAAGAGGGTGGAAATGCGCGGGTATAATAAATTGCCGCATCTTTTAACGCCGGTGATTTTTGATGTGAACAAAACCATTGCCGCGTTGAAGTGGGCGATCGGCGAAATGGACCGCCGGTTTGATATTTTGGGGGAAAAAGAATCGCGCAATATCAGCAGTTATAATGAAAAATGCGCCAAAGACGGCGATCAGCCCTTGCCTTATATTATTTTTGTGATTGACGAGATGGCGGATCTGATGGCCACCAAGGGCAAGGAAATAGAGGCCGGCATCGTGCGGTTGGCGCAAATGGCGCGCGCGGTTGGAATTCATTTGATTGTGGCCACTCAGCGGCCGAGCGTGGAAGTGATCACCGGATTGATTAAAGCCAATATCACCTGCCGCGTGGCGTTTCAAGTGGCATCGCAAATTGATTCGCGCACGATTTTGGATATGGGCGGCGCGGAAAAATTGCTGGGCGCCGGCGATTTGCTTTTTATGTCGTCTGAATACCCCAAGCCCAAGCGGATCCAGGGTCCCTATGTTTCCGAAAAAGAAAGCAAAAAAGTTTTGGAATGGATAAAGGAAAACAATACCCAGCCGGAATTCAAGATTGAAGACGGGGTTTTGGAGAGTTTGATGATGGGGGATCCCGGGCGGGAATACAACGGCAGTGGCAGTATGTTCAATATGACCGAATCAACCGGTGAAGGCTTTGGCGATGATCCGCTCTATGAACAGGCAAAGAATGTGGTGGTGCAAGCGCGCAAGGCATCGGCATCGTTTTTGCAACGGCGGTTGCGGGTGGGTTATGCCCGCGCGGCGCGGTTGATTGATCTTTTGGAAGAACGCGGCGTTGTTGGCCAGGGCGATGGCGCCAAGCCTCGTGATGTTTTGGTGTCGGCGATTGACGCGCCCGGCGGAATGTCGGGCGATATCAACGATGTTGAAGGCGGACAAGGCGATGACAATTGGCAGAAAGTCTAAAAACAATTTCCAATTTCCAAATGAATAGATTTGCACGCAAACAAAATTCAAAAGCCCTGCCAAGAAGCGGGGCTTTGATGAAAATCCGCGCAAGCCTAATGTTTGCATTCTAACTGTAAGAAACACTATACATTTGTCAAATTTATTATTGCGCAATGCTAAAACTTGCTTAATCTTATACAATCTTATATAGTTAAAATATAAGATTTTTAATTTAAAAATTATGGAAAATCGGTTTAATCAACGATTAGAAGGTTTGCCGGCGGAGATTTGGCAAACGGTAAGCCGGATTGATGAATGCAAAGGGCGGTGGATTGCCGGCGCCCGGTTGGATCCGCAAGCCTTGGGTCGCTTGAAGCGGTCGGTTTTGGTCACTTCCACCGGCGCTTCCACTCGCATTGAAGGTGCTAAACTTTCCGATGAGGATATTGAAAAAATGATGCGCGGGATTAA
Source organism: uncultured Candidatus Saccharibacteria bacterium (assembly GCA_964523275.1). GTDB lineage: Bacteria > Patescibacteriota > Minisyncoccia > Minisyncoccales > UBA5738 > UBA5738. The sequence goes on along the minus strand of CAZFZI010000019.1, from coordinate 1,069 downwards.
CGTTCAAAAATTTGCCGATCGCGATAAGCAAGAAGCTCGGGGATATTATGAATTGCTTGAAAATGTTTTCAACTCCTGGAAATCGCTCCAACTGTCGGAAAATTCCATCAAACACTTTCACAAAGAGCTTTTGAAATATGTGGCCAAAGATGAAGCTCATCGCGGCGAGTATAAGAAGCAGGAGAATAAAGTGATAATGGTCAATAATGCCGGGGAATCGGTTGGCGTTTTGTTTGATACTGCGCCGGTAAAGCTTACTCCAAAAGAAATGCAGGAGCTGGCAGAATGGGCGCAATCCGCTTTTAAAGAAAAAAAATATCATCCGCTTTTAATTATCGCCAACTTTATTGTTGAATTTTTGGCAATTCATCCGTTTCAAGACGGCAATGGCCGTCTTTCGCGCATTATCACAAATCTGCTTTTGCTCAAGCACGGTTATCAATACACGCCATATGTATCTCACGAAAAGTTAATTGAAGACAATAAACCCGAATATTATCTGGCGTTGAGAAAAAGCCAAAAAACTTTCAAAAAAGACAAAGAGGGTATTACATCTTGGCTGGAGTTCTTTTCCAAGATTTTGCTTAGGCAGGCTCAAATTGCCATTGATTTGCTTTCAAAAGAAAATATTGAAAGACTCTTGTCTGTAAAGCAACTTAAAATTTGGGAATATTTTCAGCGAGCCGGCGAGGCGAGTCCGGCCCAAATATTCCAAGCCACAAACATTTCCCGGCCCACCATTAACCAGGCGCTGAATAAGCTTCTTCGATTAAAAAAAATTGAACGTTTTGGGCTTGGCCGTGCCACTCGCTATCGGAAAGCATCCTAAAGAAGAGTTTGTGCCGGCCTGAAAAAGAATCCGGCCGGGGATGTATATATTCAAATTATATTTGAATCGTATTCAAATACGATTTGAATAAGATTTTATTCGCAAAGATGGGTGAAAAGATTAAATTGTATGAATTTATTTTTGTCAAGATGGTGAAATGGGCGAATAGCGGGTATAATCAATAATATTGATAACTGTATTCAATTCTATGAAAAAGAAAAAAATTTCCGAGGGGGAAAA
>CAZFZI010000018.1:0-11956 GCA_964523275.1 uncultured Candidatus Saccharibacteria bacterium | reverse complement strand
AAATACAGAAAATCATTTCAAGAATGATTTTTTTGTTAGGCTGTGGATTACTAAGTGTTTGCTTGCGCGGGTAAGCGATGTTATAATTTGAGTGTGGATATTTTTTCAAATAATTTATAATTCAAATAAAAAAAAATGGATCAACAATTATTAATTTACATTGAGCAGGAATTAAAACGGGGGTCGCAACCTGATGCTGTTAAAAAAGCGTTATGTGATGCCGGCTGGGAGAGTGCTCTGGTGCAAGAAGCTTTTGCCGCGGTTCAGTCAAAAACTGTTGCGCCATTGCCGCAAAATATAAGTTCGGCGCCGGAAAAAGAGGTGGCGGGCAAGGGAGAGGAATTTTTGCCGGAGAAAAAAGAATTTCTGTCAGAAGCAAAGATTATTTTTGGAATTGCCGCTCTGATTTTTGCCGGTATTGCGGTATATTTATATTTATTGGATTCTTTTAAATCTCCGGAAATTAAAAATGAGGATTTATTTATTGAAGAAAACGCCGGCTTGGACAGTGTCGCGCCAGCTGAAAGTCCGGACGGAAACGAGCCGGCTTTGCAAGCTGAAGAAGGCGGTTTTGGGCAGGGGGACACACAGAACGATGTTTCCGGTGATGTTGTGTCTGCGGTAACAACCGAGACAGCTTCGCTTGACAGTGTTCAAACAGGAGATGAACAGCGTAAAGCCGATATGCAAAAATTGGTTGAGGCGCAAAAATCATGGTTTGCTGTCCAGGGCAAATATTACACTTGCGGTTTGTCCGGCGGCGATTGCGGCGGCAAAGTCCGGGGCTATCCGTCTCAGATCGGCGATTTGGCGGTTATGCCGCAAGATCCGTCGGGTGTTGCAACCGGTGTTTGTGGCAAAGATTTTGTTTATTGCGGGTTGAACAACGCGCCTTATTCCCATTTTTTCTGTTATTATGCCAAATTGGAGAGTGGCGGTTATTACACCGCGTCGCACGAAGGGAATTTTCTGCGCCAAACGCCTCCCAAAATCTTTGAAGATTGCGCGGTGTCCGATTAGTTTTGCTTGAAATTTGAAATAAAAACAAAAACCGCGATGTAGTAGCAGGATTGCGGTTTTTTTGTTTCTTCGTTGTTTTTTTCGCGGCTATTTGCCGAGCATCCAATTATGGAAGATATTACTGATGAAATTGTCGCTCGCCGAGTTCAGCAAGACGATATTGACGCGTTTGCTTTGCTTATGGAGCGCTATGAAAAAAAGATTACTCGCTATGGGAGGAAATTTCTTTCTCATCCAGATGACATAAGAGACATTGTTCAAGAAATTTTCACCAAGGCATATGTCAATATCAAAAGTTTTGACGCGCAAAGAAAGTTTTCCCCTTGGATCTACCGCATTGCTCACAATGAATTTGTTAACGCTTTGAAAAAGAGAAAATCGCAAAAAATGTCATTTATTGATTTTGATCTGATTTTCCCTCATCCGGCGGCTAAAGAAACTGCGGATAGCGATGTTGACCGCATTGATTTGCGGCGATTGCTGGATGGGTGCATTGGCAAATTACCGGTGAAATATCGCGAACCTTTGGTGTTGTATTATTTTGAAGAAATGAATTATCGGGAAATTGCCGATATTCTGCATTTGCCGGTTTCCACCGTGGGTGTTCGCCTGCAGAGAGGGAAGGCATTGCTAAAAAAGATTATCGGTGATGGCGACCGGGCGTAGATATCGAAAAATTATGGATAATAAGCAAGAAAAATCAACCAGTGAAAAAATAATTTTGGCGGCTAAGAGCGGCCGGTTGAAAATGCGCCCAAAGTGGCATTTTGTTTTGCGCGCGATTTTATGGTCGGCGGGGATTGGAATTGCGGTAATGGCGCTGTTGTATTTTTTCAGCTTGTTTGTGTTTATTGCCCGCGAAACCGGAATTTGGATGGCACCGGTTTTCGGTAGCCGCGGGATCTTTATTTTTTTGACATCGCTTCCATGGATTTTGATTTTATTAATATTAATTTTTGTCGCGGTATTGGAAATTTTGGTGCGTCGCTATGCTTTTGCTTATCGCTTGCCGCTTTTATATTTGGCGCTTACAATTTTGTTGGCGGTTTTTGCCGGCGGTATTTTGCTGGCGCAAACCCCTTTGCACGCAATGCTGTCTCATTGTCCTCCCGGGGATCGCCTGCGCGGAGATCTGTTTTCTTCACGGGAAGGCCAGCCTTGCGGCACGGGAATTTATCGCGATTTGGGGCCGCGGCGATTTGAAAACATTCACTATGGCGCGGTCAAAAGATTGACTGATTCGGGTTTTGTTTTGGCCAATCGCCAGCGAGAAAACATTGTTATTGTAATTACCCGCAAAACCCGCCTGCCGTTTGGCACGCAATTTGAAATTGGAGACGCGGTGGTGGTTGTTGGCGATCGCCGCGGAGACCAGGTGGAAGCGTTCGGAATCAGCGAAATTAATCAATAATCAACAAAATAAAATGATCTCATTTGCAAAAAAACACAAAAAGATTTCCTTGGCTGTGTTGCTGGCGCTGGCGGTTGCCGGATATTGGTTTTTTAAGCCTTCCGGCGGTGATGAAATGATTACTGTTTATACTTATGGCACGGCTCAAACCGGCGCGGTGACGCAGTCGGTTTCGGGAACCGGGCAGATATCTCCGGCGCGGGAATTAAACTTAAAATCAAAAGTTGCCGGTTTGGTTCTGGGGGTTGGCGTGTCGGCCGGCCAAGCGGTTAAATCCGGCGATGCAATCGCGCTCATTGATGATTCTGACGCGCGGGAAGACATTGATGACGCGAGAGAATCCCTTGAAAGCGCGCGGCTTTCGCTGGAAAAATTAAACGAACCGCCCGATGAATTGTCGCTGATGCAGGCGCAAAACGCGCTGGAAAATGCCAAAGAAACTCTTGCCGGCGATCAGGAAGATTTGGCAAAAACATATGAATACGGGTTTGACGCGGTGGTAGCCGCGTTTGCTGATTTGCCGTCAATTATGGAGGGGATGCAAAACATTGTTGTTGGCGCCAGCTCTTATGTAACGCAATCCAATTCCAGTTATATTGATTATTATTCCGATGCCGTTAAAGGTTATGACACGCAGGCGCCGGAGATGGCCGCCAGCGCGGCGGCGGCCTATCGCAAGGCAAAGTCTCAATATGATGCCAATTTCCAAAACTATAAATTAATGAGCCGGGCATCGGCGTCAAACAATGAAATTGAAGAATTAATCAATCAAACCTATGATGTTTCGCAGGGCGTTGCCGCGACATTGAAAAATGCCAACGTCTTGATCCAGCGTTATAAAGATGTTTTGATTGATAGGAATTTAACGCCTCAGGGTTTTGCCGACACCCAGCTGGCTTCGCTGGCAAGTTATACTTCCAAGAACAATTCGCATGTGAGCGCTCTGTTTTCCGCGGCGCAGAATATTGTTAGCGCCAAAAAGGCAATTATTGATGATGAATACACGATAGAAGAAAAAACCAAATCGTTGGAAAAGATTACCCAAGCGCCCGATGAGCTTGAATTGAGATCGGCGCAACTGTCCGTGGCCCAAAAAGAAAGAGCGCTGGCCAATACAATTGATGATTTGGGGAATTACGCTATCGGCGCGCCTTTTGATGGCGTGATTGCTTCGGTTGACATTGATGAAGGTGAGGAAATCTCTTCGGGCGGGACTGTGGCAACGATAATTGGTGAAAATCAAATCGCGGTTGTGACGCTCAATGAAGTTGATATTGTTAAAGTCAAAACCGGACAGAAGGCGATTTTGACGTTTTCGGCGGTGGATGATTTGACAATGACCGGAAAAGTGATTGAAGTCGGCGTGTTGGGTTCGGTGAGCCAGGGTGTCGTGAGCTATGACGTTGTTATCGCGCTGGATACAGCCAGTGAGCAGGTAAAATCCGGAATGAGTATTTCGGCGGTGATCATTACCGATATGCGACAAAATGTTTTAACGGTGCCGTTGACGGCGGTTAAATCCGGCAATGAAGGTTCGTATGTTTTAATCCCTGATGGAGAGCTGGTCAAACAGCAGGCGGTAACAATTGGATTGTCCGATGATGATTATGTTGAAATTGTTGGCGGTCTCGCGGAAGGCGATCAAATTGTGGTTTCGTCGGCCAAGCAAAACGCCGGCAACAAATCATCAACCAATAGCTCGTCAGCTTCCAATAGGAGCGGTTCAATGTTTAATATCGGCGGCATGGGCGGTCCGATGCGCTAACTAAATTGATTAATGAAAATGATTGAATGCAAAAATATCACTAAAATTTATCAGACCGGCGATGTCCAAACGCAAGTTCTCAAAGGAGTTTCATTTAGCGTGCGAAAAGGTGAATTTGTGGCGATTATCGGGCCTTCGGGATCGGGCAAATCAACTTTGATGCATATTTTGGGAATGTTGGACACCCCGACTGCCGGCGATTATTTTTTGGATGGCAAAAACGTGGCCAAATATTCCGATGATGAGTTGGCAGAGATTCGCAAGAATAAAATCGGATTTGTGTTCCAATCATTCAATCTCTTGCCGCGCACCACTGTCTTGAACAATGTTTGCCTGCCGCTGGTTTATGCCGGAGTTGGCAAAGCTGAAAGGGAGAATCGCGCCCGGGAAGTTTTGTTTCATGCCGGATTGGAGGAAAAGCATTATCAGCATCACACCAATCAGCTTTCCGGCGGCCAAATGCAAAGAGTGGCCATTGCCCGCGCGCTGGTTAATGATCCGTCAATAATTTTTGCCGACGAGCCCACGGGCAATCTGGACACCAAAACCGGCCAAATTGTGATGGAGACTTTTCGGGAGCTGAACAGAAAGCAGGGGCACACGATAATTTTGATCACCCATGAGCATGATGTTGCCGAATATGCCGATCGCGTAATTACCGTGCGCGACGGACAAATTGTTGGTGATGAACAAAATGGCCGCAAAGCGGTTGTGGCGTTGAAAACAAAACGTTTTGACAATGAAAAAATATGAAAATCAGTGATTTGCTTGAACAAACATTTTCGTCTTTGTTGGCCAATAAAGCCCGTTCCGGCCTGACGATTTTGGGTATTGTGATCGGTATTGGCTCGGTGATCACGATGGTTTCCATCGGCCAAGGCGCTTCGGGAACTATCACTTCCAGTATTGAATCGCTGGGGTCTAATTTGTTGATTGTGATGCCCGGGATGTCGCGCGGCGTGGGGCAACAAGTGAGTTCGGGAAGGGGTAACGCGCAAACGCTTACTTTGGAAGACGCCCAAGCGATACAAGAACAAGTCTATGGAGTTGAAAATATCGCGCCGCTTTATTCGTCCCGTTTGCAAGTTACCGCCAAAGGCGCGAATACCAACACCACAATCAATGGCGCGACCGCGGCCTATTCGGCCGTGCGCAACGTGGGCGTGGAGAGCGGAATTTTTATCACCGATGAACACGATCAGGCAAAATCAAAAGTGGCGGTGCTCGGCCCGACGACAGTTAGTGATCTTTTTGGAGAGGATGCGCAGGCTGATGACACGATTGGCCGGACTGTTAGGATAAAGAACATTGATTTTAAGATAATCGGCATCACCGAGGCCAAGGGTGGATCGGGGTTTAACAACCAGGACGATGCAATCTATGTGCCGTTGGGCACCGCGTTGCATTATTTTGCCGGAAGCGATAAAATCAGCAACGTGAGCGTGCAAGGAGAGAGCCAAAAGATATTGGACCAGATGGAAAATGATATTACCGCCCTGCTTCTGGAGCGTCATAAAATTACCGATGAAACTTTGGCGGATTTTCAAATTATGAATCAGGCTGATATTGTGGCAAGCGCGTCGTCAATCGCGGGCACTTTAACCATTCTTCTTGCGTCAATCGCGGGAATTTCTCTTTTGGTGGGAGGCATCGGCATTATGAATATGATGCTCACCACCGTTACCGAGCGCACGCGGGAGATCGGTTTGCGAAAAGCCGTGGGTGCCAAAAAAGGCGATATTGCCGTTCAATTCTTGGCCGAAGCTGTAACTCTCACTTTTGTGGGCGGCGCCGTCGGAGTGGGCTTGGGATGGCTGGCGAGTTTGGCAGTGTCGCGTTTTGGCAATATGGCGACGGAAATTTCGCCGGTATCGGTTTTGCTGGCGTTTGGGGTGTCGGCAGTGATTGGAATAATCTTCGGCTATTATCCGGCATGGCGCGCGGCCAAATTAAATCCCATCAACGCTCTGCGTTATGAATAAAACCATAAAACATCATAAGCAAAATTGAATTTGTGGAGGTTTGACATCAAGGGCAAGCGAGGTGAAACCTCAACAAATTCAATGAGCGTAACATAAAATTATGAATAAAAACATTGTTATTGTTTCGTTAGTTGTTTTGGCGGTTGGCGGAGGAGCTTTTTTTGCCGGAATGAAATATGGCGAAAATCAAAACGCGGGCGCGTCGCCGTTTTCCAAAAATTTTCAGGGAATGCCCAATGGCGGGCAAATTCAAAACGGAACGCGCGTTGCCGGCAATATCAGCCGTGGCGGAAGCGGCGTGGCCAGCGGCGAAATCATTGCCGTTGACAGCGACAGTGTCACCATAAAAGCCGCCAACGGCAGTTCAAAAATCGTGTTCTTTTCCGACCAAACGAAAATCGGTAATTTTGTTGACGCGGCATCAAGCGATTTGGCGGAGGGCAAAAATGTTATGGTGATGGGAATGGCCAACAGCGACGGCAGCATTATCGCTAACAATATTCAAATTGGCGCGCAAACTTTCAGATTCGCGCCGCCGGAAGCCAATCCTTTGGATAAGTCTGCCGAAGAGATTAAATAGCGAAGCGGCGCAGAAACAAAAACCGTCACGATCGTGAGCGAAGGGCGGTTTTTAGAATTGAAAAATCAGGCGCAAATTAGAATTGCAACGGCAACACCCAACAAAAACCCGAAAAACACTTCAAAGCGCGTGTGTCCCAGCAATTCTTTGAGATGCTTTGATTCAACTTTTTTGTTGCGGGAAAGGTCTTCAATGATATTGTTCAAAACTTCGGCATGCCGGCCGGCTTCGCGGCGCAAAGTGAATGCGTCATAGATCACGATTAGCGCGAACACTGCCGCAATGGCAAAATAAGGAGAGCCAAAACCGTAGACAATGCCGCAAGCCGTTGAAAGCGCGGTAACCGCCGAGGAATGAGAGCTGGGGAAGCCTCCACTGGCCCAAAATCGGCGAAACGCTTCGCGGCTCACGCCGTGTTTTAACGCCAAAAGCATTTTGATCAGTTGCGCGGCAAACCATGCCAGAAATCCGGCAGTGAGCGCTTGGTTGTTGATAATTTGTCCAAAAACATCCATAAATTTATAATTTTTTCTTTCAATCCAATTCTAACCGTTTTTTTTCCAAATTTCAACAAAGCCAAGCGCGCATAGGGTGTGTATAGATGCGACCTATGCAACTTCTTTATTCACATGCGAAAATATTATATTTGAATACGATTCAAATACGATTCAAATACGGTTTTTTGACAACCATTGCCGCGGCATTTTGCCACATTTTTACGCGAATACAAAATTTGATTTTTTTAATGGGATGTGTAATAATAAACAAGTCGCACAATAGTATCGTTTATCAAAAACGGTTGAGCCTTATTTTTTATAAAACCTCGAACTCGGAATTTGGTTTTAAATAAAAAGGGGCGACGGTTCCAATTTGCTTAACCGTTTGGTAAGCGTTACTATTGGGCGACAACCGTCGTCCCTTTTTGGCAAAATTAAATTTTAATCATTATGTAAATTTTGCTATCGCAAAAAATACATAATCAAAAATATGGCAAAAGAAAAAACAGGATCGATTTTTGATAATTTCACCCATCAGTATTCGCTGTCGAAAACCTTGAGGTTTAGATTAATCCCAAAATGGAATACGCAGAACTTATTAAATCTTATCGAAGAAGACAGAATCCGCAATGAAAAATATAAAAAAACGAAAATTTGGTTTGATCGCTTACACCAAGAATTCATAAATGAGGCATTGGCGGATTTTAAGTTTAAAGATTTAAAAAAATATTATTCAGCCTTGAATGATTTGCAAAAAGATAGAAAATCGAGAGAGAAACAAAACGATATTGCCAAGGCGGAAAACGAATTGCGCAATGAGGTAGTTATAAAATTTGAAATTACCGCTAATAATTGGGCCGATAAATATAAAAATCTTGGATTAAAAAAGGGTGGGATGAAAATTTTATTTGAGGCGGATGTTTTCAAACTAATTAAGGAAAAATATAAAAACGAACAGGATGCTTCAATGGATGGTAAAAATATATTTGATGATTGGGGTAATTGGACGGGTTACTTCAAAAAGTTTTTTGAAACGCGAAAGAACTTTTATAAATCCGATGATACTTCGACGGCGATTGCCTTCCGCATTGTTAACCAAAATCTGCGATATTTTTGCAAAAACATAAAATCATTTGAAGAAATAAACAAAAAAGTTGACATTAGCGAAGTCGAAAATAATTTTAGTATATCTCGCAAGGATTTATTTTCGACAGATTACTACAATAAATGTGTTTTACAAAATGGTATTGATGCCTATAACAAGATAATTGGTGGTGAAATTCGGCAAAATGGTCAGAAAATACAAGGCATAAATGAATTGATCAATAAATATCGACAAGATAATCGCGGTGAAAATTTACCGTTATTGAAAGAGCTTGACAAGCAGATTCATAGCGATAGTGAAAAATTTATTGAAGATATATCGTCCAATGCCGAATTTTTGGAAAAACTGGCAATATTCTATAGCGAAGCGAACAGCAAATTAATGTCTATTCGAAGATTGGTTGATGATTTTTCTAAGAATTATTCAGATTACGGATCGCTTGGTGATATTTATCTGTCAAAGGAAGCATTAGTGCATAATTCTAATTATTTTTCCGATTACGAAAATTTCGAAAAAGATTTATTTGCCATTGTTGCGGATAGACAAAATAAGAAAGATTATGATTCTTTACGCATACACAGAAATGATTCAAAAATAGAAAACAAAGACGGAGTTTTGCGTTTCCCTGATTTTATCAAATGCATTCACATAAAACAGGCATTAGATAAGCAAACAAATAAAATATGGAAGGAAAAATATTATGAAAAGATTAATAATTTGAAAAATGTTAATGATAAATTCGTTCAATTTTTGATCGTTTTCCGCTTTGAACTTGAGCGATTATTTTTGAACGATGATAATGAGTTGAAATTTGGCTATGATATTTTCGCTAAAAAAATAAAAACGATACTTAATGCCGATAAGTTGGCAATTGGAGAAGACGAAAGAATAGCAATTAAAAATTTTGCCGATACTGTACTTGCGATTTATCGAATGGGCAAGTATTTTGCGGTCGAAAAAAGGCGGACTTGGCTTGCTAACTATGACTTAAATGATAAATTTTATAACGAACCAGAAAATGGATATTTTCAATTTTACCGCGATGGTTTTGAAAAAATTATCAATCCATATAATTTAATTAGAAATTATTTGACTAAAAAGCCGTATAATTTGGACAAGTGGCCATTGTATTTTGAAAATCCAACCCTTGCTGATGGATGGGATAAAAATAAAGAATCTGACAATATGGCTGTTATTTTCGAAAAAGATGGTAATTTTTTTCTGGGAATAATGAATAAAAATTATAGAAAAATATTTATCGATGAAAAAGAATCAACGATTGTTTCGGATAAAAATTATAAAAAAATGATTTATAAATATTTTCCGAATCCATCGCGAATGATTCCAAAATGTTCTACTCAGTTAGGTGAGGTTAAGGATCATTTCAAGGGATCAGCAGATGATTTTGAAATCTATGACAAAGATAATTTTATAAAACCTTTAAAAATATCGAAAAGAATTTTTGAGTTGAATAATTACGAATATCCCAAATCTTATTTACAGTCTATCAATGGCGCCGACATTGATGAATTGCGTCGAGTTAAGGCAGACAGTAGCAAAACAAATCAGGTTAAGCTATTCCAAAAGGATTTTTTTGATTTATCAAAGAATGAAGAAGTCTATAAAAAAGCGTTGACTGATTGGGTTAATTTTTGCAAAAAGTTTCTCGAATCATATAAAAGTACGGCGATATCTGGGTTTGATTATTCTCGCATCAAAAATGCCGATGATTACAATTCGATAGACGAGTTTTATCGTGATGTTGAGGCCGGAAGTTATAAGTTAACATGGGGTAGTTGGAGCGATGATTATTTGAAAGAAAAAAACCAAAAAGGGGAACTATTCGTTTTTGAAATTTACAATAAGGATTGGTCGTTGGGGCCGAAGGATAAAAAACGTAAAAGAACAAAAAATCTTCATACTTTGTATTGGGAAAATTTGTTCAGTGGAATTAATTTCAAAAAAAATTTTCCATTCAAATTAAACGGCGGGGCAGAATTATTTTTCAGGCTGAAAACTGCAGAAGAAAAACTTGGATATAAAATAAAAATTTGGGATGAAAAAGAAAAAAAATATAAATGGAAAATTGATAAGAAACAAGATGGTTCGGTAATAAATAGAAAACGATATACTAACGATAAAGCAATTTTCTTCCATTGTCCGATTACAATTAATCGCATTTCTGAAAATAAAACCGAAACTAATATAAATACCGATATCCGTACAGCCATGAGCAAAAACGAAGAAAAAATGAATGTAATCGGTATCGATCGCGGCGAAAAAAATCTTATCTATTATTCCTTGATTGATAGAGCGGGAAATATTATTAAAACTGAATCTTTAAATATAATTGACTCTGTTAATTATGCGGTAAAACTTGGGAATCGCGCAAAAGAACGCGAGGAAGCGCGGAGAGAATGGCGGGATGTTGAAAATATAAAGGACCTGAAAAATGGTTATATGTCGCGGGTAGCGCGTGAAATAGCCGACCTTGCGATTCAGAATGACGCGATAATTGTTCTTGAGGATTTAAGCATGCGTTTTAGGCAGATTCGCGGTGGTGTAGAAAAAAGCGTTTACCAGCAGCTTGAGAAAGTGTTGATCGATAAATTCAATTATTTGGTTTTCAAGAATAAAAGTTGCGATGAAACCGGCGGTTCATTGAATGGCTATCAACTTTCTGCGCCATTCAAATCTTTTCGGGAAATGGGAAAGCAAACGGGTGCGATTTTTTACACACAAGCAGGTTATACTTCAAAGACTTGCCCTAAATGCGGTTATCGAAGGAATATTAAAATTCCTTTCAATGAAAGTATCGAACGGATAAAGAATTTTATAATCGCGCTTGATTTTATCGTTTATGATTCCAGTAAAAATGCGTTTGATATCGGATATTCAAAAGATAAATTCATTGATAGTCGTGATAGAGAAAACAAAAAGGCTAACAGATTATATCAGAATTTAACGAAAGTTGAAATGGAAAAACTGAATAAATTTGTTTTATCGACCAAGGGATCGTTACGCTATAAATGGTATGACCGATATTCTGAAAAATCTAAATTAAGACGGCGCGGCGAAAAAGAATACAACGGAGAAATAAAAGAAAACGAGACAAAAAAAGGAATTGTCAAAGAATTTAATATCACCGAATATTTGAAGGGAATATTGGATAACGCGTCTATTGATATAAATAGCGATATAAAAAAACAGATTTTGTCTGTTGAAAGAAAGAAGGAGTTCTATCGAGAATTTTTATATGCTTTATTTTTGCTTACTGAAACACGGCAATCAATATCAAACACGAATGTTGATTATATTCACTGTCCTCATTGCGGGTTTAACTCACTAAAAGGATTCCAAGGTATCGAAGATTTTGGCGGGGATGCCAATGGTGCGTACAATATCGCGCGAAAGGGAATATTGATTATTGAAAAAATTAAACAATTCAAAAAAAATGGCGGCGATTTGGCAAAAATGGGATGGGGCGATTTATCCGTAGGCATCGATGAATGGGATAAATTCACGCAATTAAAAAATACGCATTGATGGAGGATTATATTCAGATTTCCAAAATAAACGATTTTGTGTTTTGTCCG
>CAZFZI010000017.1:0-12643 GCA_964523275.1 uncultured Candidatus Saccharibacteria bacterium | reverse complement strand
TTTTTTTGATCCCACTTTGCCGGGAGTCGCGCCGAAGATAGGACATTTACACCCGTTCACCTTGATTGAGCGTGAAATCGCTGAAATTTTTGGCAATATGGGGTTTGAGATTGTGGAAAGCCGCGAAGTGGAAACCGAATGGTATAATTTTGACGCGCTAAACATTCCCAAGGATCATCCGGCGCGCGATGTGTTTGACACTTTGTTTTTGGACGGCGGTTTGTGTTTGCGGCCGCACACCAGTCCCGGCCAGGTGCGCTATATGGAAAACCGCCAGCCGCCTTTGCGTATTATTGTGCCGGGCCGTGTTTTTCGGCGCGACGCGGTGGACGCGTCCCATATGCCCAATTTCTATCAGGTTGAGGGGCTGATGGTGGACAAGGATATTTCGGTGGCCAATTTCAAGGCGGTGATTGATGAATTTTTCTGCCGATTTTTTTCTGCCGGTGCGGACAAGAAGGGCAAAAATGATAGCATTCGTTTGCGGCCGTCGTTTTTTCCGTTCACTGAACCATCATTTGAAGTTGATTTGCGGTGCGTGAATTGCGCCGGCCGGGGATGCCCCGCGTGCAAAGGAACAGGCTGGATGGAGATTATGGGAGCGGGAATGGTGCATCCCAATGTTCTGAAAAATTCCGGCGTGGATCCGGCAAAATGGCAAGGATTTGCGTTTGGTATCGGCATGGATCGCTTGGCGATGATTAAATACAAAATCAATGACATCAGATTGTTCTACGAGGGCAACCAAAGATTCTTAAACCAATTTTGAAAAAATATTCAATATCCAAAAACCAATTTTCAAAAAATATTCAATGTTCAAAAATTTAAACAAATTTTGAAAATTGAAAATTGAGTATTGGATATTGGCAGTTTATGTTGTTTTCCTACGGGTGGCTTCAATCATTTTTCAATAAAAAACTTCCCGAACCGCGGGAATTGGCGCGCTTGATCATGGCGCATGGTTTTGAGGTTGAGGGCACCAAAAAGATCGGCAAAGACTGGGTTATAGACGCCAACATTCTTTCTAACCGGCCGGATTGCTTGTCGCACATCGGCATGGCGCGGGAGATCGGCGCGTTTTTGGGCGTAAAGCCGAATTTTGCCAAGGTTAAAATTCCGAAATCAAAAAATCAGGCGGCGGCCAAAACGCTGGTTGCCGTGGAAATTCAAGACGAAAAATCTTGTCCGCGCTACACCGCAATGGCGGTGGCGCAAACAAAAGTGAAATCATCGCCCGATTGGATGGTTCGCCGTTTGGAAGCTTGCGGTTTGCGGGCGATCAACAATGTGGTGGACGCGACCAATTATGTGATGCTGGAAACCGGCCAGCCCCTGCACGCGTTTGACTGGGATAAGCTGGCACAGGGCAGGGGCAAGTCAAAAAAAATTATCGCGCGCTTGGCCGAAAAAGGCGAAATCATTGAAACTTTGGACAACAAAAAATTTAATTTGGAACCGTGGATGGCGGTGATCGCCGATGAGGCCGGGCCGCTGGCGTTGGCAGGCATAAAGGGCGGCAAACGCGCTGAAATTGACAAAAAAACTTCAACCATTATTTTGGAATCGGCAAATTTTGACGCGCAAACGATTCGCAAAACTTCGCGCCGTTTGGGGCTGAATACTGACGCGTCCTATCGCTTTGAGCATAGCATTGGTGCTTCGGGCACGCTTTACGCGGCGCAAAGAGCGGCGGAATTGATCGCGCTTACCGGCGGCGGACAAATTCTTGCCGGCGCGGTTGATAAATATCCGCATCCGGCAAAATCCCAAAAAATAATTTTAAATGTGCCGCAGGCGGAAATTTTACTGGGAGAAGAAATTCAGACCGCGACGGCCAAAAAGAATCTGGAAGCGCTGGGATTTTCCGTGCGCAAAGCCGGGCGCGATGATTTGGAGGTTGCCATTCCCGCGGCGCGGGCGGATGTGAGCGTTGCGCGGGACTTGATTGAAGAGATTGGCCGCATTGCCGGTTATGACAAAATCGCGCCCCAATTGCCGTGCGTCCAAATTCTGCTACCGGCAGAGAATGATTTTTGGCGGCGAAAAAACGCAGCCAAAGACGCAATGATTGCCGCCGGATATTCGGAAACCCGCAATTACTCGTTTATCTCGCCGGTTGATTGCCATAATTTTGGCGTTGATCGCGGCAGTTTGCTTGAAATAATCAACCCGGTGAACGCCGATTTGCGCTTTTTGCGGCCGTCGTTGATTATCAATCTTTTGAAAAATTTTTGCGGCAATCGCGAATTTGGCGATTTGCGCCAGTTTGAAGTTGGCAAGATATTCGGCAAGGGCTTGCGCGATGAGCCGGTGATGATTGCCGGCGCGGCTCGCGGCGCCGAGTTTTTTGCTGTCAAAGGCGCGCTGGAATTTTTGGCATCGCGCTTGGGGGTTAAAAATTTTTCCATTGAACAGTTTGGTTCTCAAGAAAAATCCGACGGCAAATTGCTGGATTTGGCGTGTCGTGCCAAAATTTTGGCCGGTAAAAAACAGATCGGCGTCTTGGGGCGGCTGGATCGGCAAATTGCCCAAAAAACAGGCATTGAACCGCCGGTTGTTTTTGAGCTTAATTTGAACTTGCTGGCGGATGCCGCCTCGGAAAAGATTGAATACGTGCCCTTGCCTCGGCATCCCGAGGCTTTGCGCGACATTTCGGTTGACGTTCCTTTGCAAACATTGTTGGCTTGCGTGGTTGATGTTGCGCGCCAAGCGGACGACGCAAAATTGATTGAAAGTTTTGAAATTGCCGGCGAACCATACATTTACCCGGACAAGAAAACCAAAAACATTCTTTTCAAATTTCACTTGCGTTCCGCCGAAAAAACGCTTGAATCTTGGGAGATTGATGATTGGCAGAAAAAAACCATTGCGGCAATTGAAAAAAATCCCGAGTGGCGCGTGAAAAAATAAAAAATAATTTTAAAGTTAAAAAATCAAAAATCAAAATGACAATTTAAAGTTTAAAATGTTAAAATCCCGCACTCTTAATTTTTAATTTTGCATTGTAATTTTTAATTTTGATTTTTAAATTTTCAATTTTGATATGGCAAAACAAATAGATGAAAATAAACAAAAGGAATCATACAGCGCCAAGGATATTTCCGTTTTGGAAGGATTGGATCCGGTGCGCAAGCGCCCGGGAATGTATATCGGTTCCACGGGCTTGGATGGTTTGCATCACTTGATTTGGGAAGTGGTGGACAATTCGCTGGATGAGGCCATGGCCGGCCATTGCAAAAACATTGACGTGATTTTATTGCCCGATAACCGCGTGGAAGTGAAAGACGACGGCAGGGGGATTCCGGTGGACATTCATCCGCAAACAAAAAGATCCGCGCTGGAAACCGTGATGACCACTTTGCATGCTGGTGCCAAATTCGGTTCCAAAGCCTATCAGGTTTCGGGAGGTTTGCATGGCGTGGGCGTGTCGGTGGTGTGCGCTTTGTCAACTTGGACCAAAGCCGAAGTTTGCCGCGATGGCGGACTGTATGTTCAGGAATACGATCGGGGCAAGCCCCGCGCGGCGGTGAAAAAAACGAGCAAATGCGACGAGCACGGCACCGGCATTACTTTTGATCCCGATCCGCAAATCTTCAAGGAGATTAAATTTGACGTTAAAAAAATCATTACCCATTTGCGTCAGCAGGCCTATTTGACCAAAGGGGTTAAAATCAACATCGTCAACAAATCCGTGTTGCCGGAAATGGCATATTCGTTTTATTTTGAGGGAGGGCTTTATTCATATGTGCAATATCTCACGCGCGGCAAAACCGATCTGCACAAAAATGTTTTTTACGCGACCGGCGATAAAAACGGCGTTAATGTGGAGGTGGCGTTCATTTATACCGATGAGTTTGAAGGAATGGAACAAAGCTTTGCCAACAATATTGTGACCGCCGAGGGCGGCACGCATTTGACCGGTTTTCGCGCGGCAACCACCCGTGTGTTTAATGATTATGTGCGCAAAAATAACATCTTGAAATCCGGCGATGACAATCTTGCCGGCGAGGACTTGCGCGAGGGGTTGACCGCGGTGGTATCGGTTAAAATCAGCGAGCCCCAATTTGAAGGCCAGACCAAAGGCAAGTTGGGCAATCCCGAAGCAAAGAGCGCGGTGGAAGCGGTGGTGTCTGAGGCGCTCACCGATTTTTTGGAGCGCAATCCTCAAGACGCGCGGGCGATTTTGGAAAAATGCATTTTGTCGCACAAGGCGCGCAAGGCCGCCAAGGCCGCGCGGGAAACGGTTTTGCGCAAAGGTATTTTGGACGGGCTGTCTTTGCCCGGCAAATTGGCCGATTGCAGTTCGCGCAGTCCCGAGGATTCCGAGATTTATATCGTGGAGGGAGAATCGGCGGGCGGTTCGGCCAAACAAGCCCGCAATCGTCGGTTTCAGGCGATTTTACCATTGCGTGGCAAAATTTTGAACGTGGAACGATCGCGGCTGGACAAGATGCTGGAATCAAAAGAAATCAAATCTTTGATTATCGCGCTGGGAACGGCGGTGGCTGATGATTTCAATTTGGAAAAACTGCGCTATCAGCACATTGTGATTATGGCCGATGCCGACTCGGACGGCAATCATATCCGCACGCTTTTGCTCACGCTGTTTTATCGCTATTTCAAGCCGATTATTGAAAAAGGCTATCTTTATATCGCCCAGCCGCCGCTCTATAAAATAGCCGCGGGCAAAGAAATTCGTTATGCCTACACCGAAGATGAAAAAAATGAGATTTTAAAAATTTTCACCAAACCGGGGTTAAACATCCAGCGCTACAAAGGTCTTGGCGAAATGAACGCCAACGAACTTTGGGAAACCACGATGAACCCGAAGAATCGCGTGTTGTTGCAAGTGCAGGTTGAAGATGCGCAGGAGGCGGACGAGGTGTTTGATATGTTGATGGGCGACGAGGTGCCACCGCGCAAGAAATTCATCCAAACATGGGCCAAAACCGTGAAAAACCTTGACGTTTAAAAACTGGCAGGAGTCTTGCCTCTGCCAGTTTTTAATAACAACAAGCTTATGGCACAAAGAAAAATACAATTTATAAATGGCGAAATTTACCATATTATTCTGCGCGGTGTTGATGGCCGGCTGGTTTTTATGGGAGAAGAAGATAATTGGCGGGGAGTCTTTTCTTTGTATGAATTTAATAATATTTTGCCGGTGACAATCCGTCGCCAAAGGCAATTGAGAAAACAAATTAAAAAGAAGATTATATCCGGTAAAATTATTGATTTTGATGAAACGGATAAAAGGAACAAGCCGGTAGAAATATTGTCATTTGTCTTTATGCCGAATCATATTCATTTATTATTGAGGCAAATTAAAACGAATGGAGTGAGTATTTTTATGCAAAAATTTGGTTCAGGATATACTTCTTTCGTTAATACCAAATACCAGCGTGTTGGACATTTGTTCCAGGGAAAATTTGAAGCTAAGCATATCAGCGGAAATGAATATTTAAAAAATGTGTTTGTTTATATTCACGCCAATCCGCTTTCAATTATTA
This sequence comes from uncultured Candidatus Saccharibacteria bacterium, assembly GCA_964523275.1. Taxonomy (GTDB): domain Bacteria; phylum Patescibacteriota; class Minisyncoccia; order Minisyncoccales; family UBA5738; genus UBA5738. The sequence goes on along the minus strand of CAZFZI010000017.1, from coordinate 7,133 downwards.
AGTCGGGATGGAAAGAGTTGGGAATTGACGATGTTCCCGCCGCGATAAAATTCCTTGAGGAATATCGGTGGTCAAGTTATTTGGACTATCTGGGCAAAAATAATTTTCCCTCGCTCACCGACCGGCAATTCTTGTTGGATATTTTTGGCGGTGTTCCGGAAATCAAGAAGCATGTTGAATCGTGGGTTGCCTACAAGAAAAATTAACAAAAACTGGCAGGAGCAAGACTCCTGCCGGTTTTTGTTTGGAGCTTTGGGGAGGTTGGGGTAAAATGAAAAATAGTCAAAGAGTTAAAGAATTAAAAGTCAAATAATTAAATAGCGCCAGAATAATTTAAAAAATATGATAACTTTAAAAAAGTTTTTTCGGGAGGTGGCGATTATGATTGTTGCCGCGGCGGTTTGCGGTGGCGCGGTTTGGGCGGGCAGTTTGACGCCGACTGCCGGTCCGGCGGCAACCGGCTATACGCTTACCGATATTTACAATCGGCTGGATACCAACACCGCGGCAACGGCGGGCAACCACAGCTTTTCGCCATCTGCTGACCCGGCAGGGTCTTTGTATACCTTAACTCAGATTTACGACAAAATCCCCGAAATTGACGGATCAAACGCAAGATTTTTTTGGGAGGGATTGACAGATGGGTTTTTGTATAATAATATTTATATATAACAAAATATTGATATTTTATTAAACAAGGCTAAAATAATGAATAAAAATGAGCTTATCGGGATATTTCGCGATTGGAATTTCTGGGATAAAGATTTGGAAACGGGGGTTCAAAGGAACCTTTATTTGGACGAACTGGAAAAAATGATTGCCGGCGAGCAGGTTAAGGCGATCACCGGGGCCAGGCGCAGCGGAAAATCCTATATAATGAGGCAGTTGGCGGCGAGGTTGATGAAAAAGAAAGGAGTGGACAAAAACAATATTTTGATAATTAATTTTGAAGATCCCCGATTCATCAATTTGAGCACGGGGCTTATCCAGCAGGCATTTGAAGTCTATTTGGAATTTTGCCGGCCGAAAGGCGGAATATATGTTTTTTTAGATGAAGTGCAAGAGGTGCCGGGCTGGGAAAAGTGGGTTAGAACCGCCCATGAACTTGGCAAGGCCAATCTGATGGTGACCGGTTCAAATTCAAAGCTTTTGGGAGGCGAGCTTGCCACATCGCTTACCGGCCGGCACTTGGATATGACGGTAATGCCGCTTTCATTTTCCGAGTTTTTGCGCTTCAAAGAAAGTGAAGAAAAAGAAACTTGCACCATTATGGACGGAGGAAAAAGAATGTTACTCAAGGAATTTGTGAAATTCGGTTCCTTTCCGCTAGTGGTGAAATCGGCGCGGGAGTGGGACAAAGAAAACATTCTGCTTGCGTATTATGACGATGTGGTCAACAAGGATTTGATAAAGCGCTACAAAATCCGGAAAACGGAAGAGATAAAAAGCTTGGCCAAGTTCTATTTGAGCAACATTTCTCGGCCGATCACTTTCAGCGCGTCCGGAAAATTTTTGGAGATGTCAACATTGTCCGCCAAAAGATTCTCCGCCTATCTGGAAAATTCGTATCTGGTATTTTTTCTTAAAAGATTTTCGTTTAAGGCCAAAGAACAGGAAAAAAGTCCGCGCAAAGTTTATGCCATTGACACCGGTTTGGCCGGTATGATTGGATTTCAGTTCAGCCCGAATTCGGGGCGATTGGCGGAAAACACGGTATTTTTGGAATTAAAGAGAAGATCCTATTTCAATCCGCGCCAAGAATTATATTATTGGAAAAACTTGGCGCAGGAAGAGGTTGATTTTGCGGTAAAAGAAAACGACAAAGTCAAAGAATTAATTCAGGTTTGCTGGGATTTGCGGGACATAAACACTCGAAAACGCGAAACCAGAGCGCTTCTAAAGGCGATGGATGCGTTCGGGCTAAAGAGCGGGTTGATAATTACCGAAGACTATAATGACCATGAACAGTTTGGCGGCAAAAAAATCCGATATATGGCATTGGAAGAGTGGCTGATGCCGGAAAACCAAAAATAAACCGTGTCCGCCTTGCTTTTTGGCGGTATTTTATAAATAGTCTGAATTTTTTATGATTACGATATTTTTTAGTTGTTTCGATTGTTAAAAATAGTTGGCAGGAGCAAGACTCCTGCCGGTTTTTGTTTGGAGCTTTGGGGAGGTTGGGGTAAAATGAAAAATAGTCAAAGAGTTAAAGAATTAAAAGTCAAATAATTAAATAGCGCCAGAATAATTTAAAAAATATGATAACTTTAAAAAAGTTTTTTCGGGAGGTGGCGATTATGATTGTTGCCGCGGCGGTTTGCGGTGGCGCGGTTTGGGCGGGCAGTTTGACGCCGACTGCCGGTCCGGCGGCAACCGGCTATACGCTTACCGATATTTACAATCGGCTGGATACCAACACCGCGGCAACGGCGGGCAACCACAGCTTTTCGCCATCTGCTGACCCGGCAGGGTCTTTGTATACCTTAACTCAGATTTACGACAAAATCCCGACTGTTGATGGATCAAAAATTTTGGAAGGCACTGTCTATTTGGGGGTGGATGGAGCGATTGCCGATAATGGCGCGCAGACGATCACGCCGTCAACAAGTAATCAAGCGATTACCTTGGGCTATCACAACGGCGAGGGATATTGCGCCGGCGACAGCGATCTGATTTCGGCAAATATCAAAAGCGGGACGACGATATTCGGCGTGGACGGGGACGGCAATGTGGCGGACACTTCCAGCGGCGACGCGGTCGCGGGAGACATTCTTTCAGGCAAGATTGCTTGGGTGGATGGCAGCGAGATTACGGGCAATGTTTCTGCGGGCGATGATGTGAATGGCGAAAATGGTCAATTGGTAATCACAATTCCCAATGGCTTGTACTCGAACTCTAAAACTTGCACTGCCTCAGACACTGATTTAATTGCAGGTAATATCAAATCCGGGACGACGATATTCGGCGTGGGCGGGGACGGCAATGTGGCGGACACTTCCAGCGGCGACGCGGTCGCGGGAGACATTCTTTCAGGCAAGATTGCTTGGGTGGATGGCAGCGAGATTACGGGCACGGCGGCGGCGGGCGATAATGTGGAAGGCGCCAACGGCAGTTTGGCGATTACTATTCCCGACGGGTTGTATTCGGGTTCTAAGACTTGCACCGCTTCCGACACCAACCTGTTGGCGGCAAACATCGCTTCGGGGACGACGATATTCGGGGTCGCGGGCACGATGGAGTCGGGGCGATCGCTGTTGCCCGACACTGGCCAAACCGCAAGCTACACTGATACTTATGGCGAAGACCATGATTATACTTCGGCCAATTCCGCGGTTTGCGACCGCGCGGCTTCGGGAACGGATGCGTCGTTTACCGACAACGGCGATGGCACAATCATCGACAACTGCACCAACCTGATGTGGAAAAAATGCAGTGAAGGTTTGAGCGGCGCTACTTGCGGCACGGGAAGCGCGTCAACAATGACTTGGGAAAACGCGCTGGCGCAGTGTGAAACAGTGGCGTTGTGTAATGATGATACGTTTGCCGTTGACGGCGATTGTTCGGAAAATGAAGGTGTTAAATATAATGATTGGCGCTTGCCCAATATCAACGAGCTGTTAAGTATTGTGAATTATTCAACCGCTAGTCCTTCAATTAATACGACATATTTCCCGAACACAATGAGTGGCTACTACTATTCGTCCACAAATCGCTTTAGTAATAGTTTGTATGCATGGGGGTTTACTTTTAGTTCGTCATACACAAATTATATCGGCAAGAGTGTTTCTAGTTATGTTCGCTGTGTCCGTGATTAATAAATCTTAAAGTGGTTAAAAATTTTTTTAAATTGTTGTTTTTACTCGTTGTGGTTTTTGCGACATCGCAATTTGTAATGGCGGGGACGGTTGATTCAACCGACAGATACGCGTGGACGGAAAATTCCGGCTGGCTTGATTTTGGCACGAGTCAGGGCGATGTGGCGGTGAGCGATACCGAATTAACCGGCTATGCCTGGGGCGAGAATATTGGCTGGGCGTCGTTGAATTGTTCCAACACTTCGTCTTGCGCCACAGTTGATTATAAAGTTGCCAATGACGGGGAAGGTAACCTTTCGGGGTATGCTTGGGGCGAAAACATCGGCTGGATAAATTTCGCGCCAACGGGCGGCGGAGTGACGATTAATTCTTCGGGAGAATTTTCGGGGTATGCTTGGGGCGAAAACATCGGCTGGCTGGTTTTTAACTGCGCGACCACGGATTCCTGCGGCACGGTTGATTACGGGGTGAAGACCGATTGGGCCGCGGCAACTCAAACCGCAACTGCCGCGGCAACTCAAACCGGCAGTATCGCCGGGCAATACAATGCTGCCTATGTTGAGGCGCAAACTATGCCAAAAACACCGCCCGAAGAAAAAGAAAACAAAATTACTTTTAATTGGCCATGGAATTGGTTTGGCGATCAAACCCAAAATTCCGCGCCCTCGCAAGCGGTACCGGAAAGCGCGCCGCAAGATATTGAACCGGACGCTTTGCCGGACGAGGAGATAATCGAAATTGAGGTGCCACAGCTGCCCGAGATTTCAGATGGCCAAGCGCAAACGGCGGCAGAGCAAAACAAAACGGAATTTTCATTTCTCCCCGAGTCGCTTTTGAATTTCGCGCAAAAATTTCCCCAGCTCTTTGAAACTCTCAAAAAAACCGGCGTGAAAACGATTGCCGATATTACCAAGCTAAAAAATGTCGTGTTTAACTTGCCGGATCTGGCAAAGATATTGGGCGGCGGCGATATCGCGCGAAACGCTCAAAAAATTCCCGAAGAAGTAATTTTCGCGCGCGCGTTTGGTATTGACTTGTCGGTGAAAATTGCCGCCGATCAAGATGGAAAAGCGGAACAAAAAATAAAAATTGTCAAAAATACCGCGCTGGAATTGATCGTCAAGCCGGAACATCCGGCGCGGTCGGTTAAAGGAGCTATTGTGTTAAAAATCCAAAACCAAAAAACCGGCGGGCTTTTTGAAAAAATATTCGCTTCGCGCGTTTTGGCGCAAAATGAAAATGCTAATGTTTTGGCCGAGTTTGGCTACCAAGATGATGACGGCGATGGCGTTTTTATCGCGCGGATTGACGCGCCGCAAGTCCGCGGGGAATATGATCTTACTGCAAAGATTGATTATGAAGATTTCGCGCAAAGCGACAGGGAAATAAAGGTGAATTTGCTCATTGACCCGGAGGGCTATGTTTTTGAAAAGTCAGGCGGAAAAGAAGCAAGAATCTCCGATACTATTGTGTCGCTTTATTGGAAAAATATTCAAACCGGCGAGTTTGAACTGTGGCCCGCCGAAGATTATCAACAGGAAAATCCGCAAACAACTGACGCTACTGGCAATTACGCGTTTTTGGCCCCGGCCGGCGGGTATTATCTGCAAGTTGAGGCATCCGGTTATCCGACCTACCGGGGCAGTCCGTTTGAATTGAAAACCGGCGCGGGCGTGTATCAGAACATTGAACTGGAAAAGAAATTTGGCGGGCGCGATTTGTTTGCGTGGGAATGGTTGATGTTTGCCGGGTTGGTTGCCGTGGCGGTGTTGCTGGCGGTTAATTTCTGGCGCGACCGGAGGCGCGGCGCGGGATAGCCGCGAATTTTGACATTTTTGGGGATATTTGGTATTGTCGGACTATAAAGCCCGCGGGGCTTTTTTAAGAGAGGGCAAAGTATGAATATTATTAATACAATCATAAAGTTTTTGAAAGAGTCGCGCGTGGAAATAAAAAAAGTCAATTGGCTGGCGCGGCCGCAATTGGTCAACTATACCTTGCTGGTTATCGGTTTTATGGTTGCCACCGCTCTGTTTTTGGGATCATTGGACTGGGGATTTACCTTTTTGTTGCAAAAATTCGTCCTGCGAGCCGAATAAATTTTTTGATGTATTTATCCGTTAAACTTGTTGAAAATTGATTTCACTTGCCTTTGAAATCAAATTTCAACAAATTTAACTTTGATCGCGATCTATGGCAAAACAACAAATAATGTCCGAAAAGAATTGGTATGTGATCCATACTTATTCGGGCTATGAAGAGGCGGTGGCCAAAAACTTGAAACAAAGAATTGAATCTTTGGGAATGGAAGACAAGATTTTTAATGTTATCGTTCCCAAGGAAAAGAAAATTAAAATCAAGGAAGGCAAGCGCAAAACCGTGGAGGAAAAAATCTATCCGGGTTATATTCTGGTGGAAATGATGGTTACCGATGATTCGTGGTATGTGGTGCGAAACACTCCCAACGTGACCGGATTTGTTGGCGCGGGGACCACGCCTATCCCGGTTTCCTTTGAAGAAATCACCGAATTGAAAAAGCGAATGGAAATGTCCGAACCGGAATTCAATATTGAGGTGGAAATCGGCGAATTGGTGAAAATCATTGATGGACCGTTCAAGGATTCCGAAGGCAAGGTTTCCGAGATTGACCGCGAGCGCGGCAAGGTGAAGGTGTTGGTTTCAATGTTCGGCCGCGACACTCCGGTGGAATTGGATTCATTGCAAATTAAAAAAATTTAACTCGTCAAAGCCTAAGCACTAAATCCTAAATTCTAAACAAACTCAAAATCACAAATCCTAAATTATAAACAAAATACCACTCTGCATCTCGTTTAGAATTTATAATTTTGAACATTGAGACTGTTTGGGATTTAGAGTTTGGGATTTAGGATTTTTGCTTCGCAAAAATATGGCTAAAAAAATAAAATCAGTGGTAAAGTTGCAAATTCAGGCCGGCAAGGCAACACCGGCGCCGCCGGTGGGGCCGTCTTTGGCCCAACATGGTGTTAATCTGGCTGAGTTTGTGAGGCAGTTCAACGATATTTCGCGTCCGATGATGGGTTTTGTGGTGCCGGTGGAAATTACCGTCTATGAAGATCGGAGTTTTTCGTTGCTGTTGAAACAGCCGCCGGCAAGCGAGCTTTTGAAAAAAGCCGCCGGCATTGAAAAAGGATCGGCGCAACCCAACAAAAAAATCGTTGCCAAGATCACCAAGGCCCAGCTCAAAAAAATCGCCGAACAAAAAATGCCCGATTTAAACGCGGTTGATGTTGAAGGCGCGATGAAGATCATCTCCGGCACGGCGAAAAATATGGGGAT
>CAZFZI010000016.1:0-14129 GCA_964523275.1 uncultured Candidatus Saccharibacteria bacterium | reverse complement strand
TTACTTATTTGTGGAGACCCAACGGAGGAATTTGTGCATCGGGTGGCGCCGATTTGATGAAATTTGAAAATGGAAAATGGAAAATTGTCCAAAAAATAACCACTGATATTTTAGAAAATAATCCGATTGTTGGGGTTGCGGAAACAAAATATGAATATGGAATATGGGTTAATCCGGATAATGATAAAATTATAATCAATAAAGTAAAGATTAAACCGGAAAATATGGATAACTTTTCTGAAGAGTGTGACGGAAAGCCGTATAAAATGCTTAATTGGAATAAGGAAACTTGCCGGTTTGAGTAAATTGTGTTTTCTGCTTTTTAGACGGTGCTTATCTAAAAATAAGTTGGTGATTTGATAACTTTACTTTATGAATAAATGGGTTAAAATGGAAGTGGGGTTATGATTTAACCAGTATATGCCTGAAATTAACACAAAATTAGGTTCAAATCAAAGCTTTCATATCAAGAGGCGGCTTTTGGCGCGGTTGAAAGAAAATCTTGATGGGAGGGAAATTTTGATTGTCGCTGGGCCGCGCCAAGCGGGCAAAACCACGTTGATGAAAGAGCTGATTGAGCATTTAAAACGGGACGGCCAAAAAACCTTGTTTTTGAATTTTGATTATGAAACCGATAAGAGTTGTTTGGAAACCCAGAACGCGCTCATCAATCGCGCGCGGCTGGAATTCGGCAACGAACGCGGTTTTGTTTTTATTGACGAGATTCAGAGAAAGAAAAACGCCGGTTTGTTTTTGAAGGGGATCTATGATCTTGAACTGCCATACAAATTTATTGTTTCGGGTTCGGGAAGCTTGGAGTTGAAAGAAAGTATTCACGAGTCGCTGGCTGGCCGCAAAACGATTTTTTTTCTGGGGCCGGTTGATTTTTTTGAATTTGCGGACTTCAAAACCGATTATAAATATTCGGATCGTTTGCCGGAATTTTTTGCCGTTGAGGCGCAAAAAACAAAAATGTTGCGCGATGAATATTTGAGTTTTGGCGGTTATCCGCGAGTGGTATTGGCGCAAACTTTGGAGAAAAAAATCATCGTGATTAACGAAATATTTTCCAGCGTGATTGAGCGGGATATCGCCGGGTTTTTGGGCGTTAACCGGCCCGAGGCGTTTTCGGCGATGATCAAGGTTTTAGCGACACAAACCGGGCAATTATTGAAATATTCGCAATTGGCCGAGCAGATCGGCGCTTCCTTGCCGCTTGTCAAAAAATATCTTTGGTACGCGCAAAAAACATTCATTATTGATATCCTGCCGCCATATTTTTCAAACAAGCAAAAAGAAATTTTAAAGTCGCCCATGTCGTATTTTATTGATCTTGGCTTGCGCAATTTTGCCGCCGGGACATTTGGCGCTTTTGATGACAATAACCGCGGTTTTGTTTTTCAAAATTTGGTTAAAAATATTTTGAGTTCCAATTTGAAAGCCGGCCAAGCATTGCGGTTTTGGCGCACCAATACCGGCGCGGAAGTTGATTTTGTTATTGTTAAAGGCAAAGAGGTCTTGCCGGTGGAGGTTAAATTTTTGGATTTTGTCAAAGTTGAGATTAACCGTTCAATGGTAAGTTTTATTGAAAAGTATAAACCGCAAAAAGCGGTTATCGCCAACAAATCATTTTCGGGAACGCGGCAACTTGGAAGCGCTCAAATTGCCGCCGTGCCGTTTTGGCATTTGCCAGAAGTTCTTTAGTCAAAAATAAGCCAAAAAAATAAATATGAAATCAAACACAATATTATTGGCAGTTTTAATCATTTTGGCGGTGGTTTTGGCCGGTGCCGGTGTTTATATTTATACCACGCAAATCGCATTCAAATCTGCGCTGGATGTGGTGGTGCAAAATAATCAAGCACAGGAGGAAGCTCAAGAAGCTTCCGAGGGCCAAGCGCAACCCGAAGGCAAAACCGCGAATTGGGAAACTTACCAAAAGAATATTATTGATTCAACATTTCCTGATGAACAAGTTTTAGAATTAGAGATAGTAGCAGAACCAACCGGTTTAGAGTCTTTGATCATACCCGGGAACGAGATTTACGAAACATTATTTGAACAATATAAAGTTTTGGATGAATTTAGCGGAACACCCGCATCCCTTGATTTTTCAAGCGATCCTGGTGCTTTACATTTTCAAACAAGAATTACGGATGGTTATAATGCGTATGATCCAAGCAATAGGCGCAATATTTTTGCTGGCCATTATATTTTTACCATGTGGGGATGCGGCACTTCTTGCAAAGGGGGCGTGATTGTTGATCTAAAAGACGGTAAAATTTATTCTATTCCGGGCGGAGAAGGTGACGCATATCCGGAATGGAAATATTATTTTGTTGAAAACAGCAGCCTTTTGATCGTTAATCCCATTAGCGCAACGCGGTGTATCAGCGAGACGGTCAATGATTCGTTTTATTGTCCGCCGACGCAATTTTATCTTTGGGAAGATGGTCAATTCAAAAAATTATTGGTTAATCAAAAAGAAATGATTAAGCAATTTAATTCCGATCTCAATAGCATAACCGCGGATTGGCAAACACATACATATTACAATTATAACGAAAATTACAAGTTTGAAATTAAATATCCAAAAAATTGGAATGCTGCTAACAACAGCTTAAGACTTGGCCCTCCTGATTTGGTTTTTTGTCCTGATGATTTAACCGTGATTTCTGATTCGGGAATAAATTGCAAAATGGAAGAAATCGGTGACTATAGCACAATTATAAATACCCCGATGAGAACATATGCAAATGGCACAATATATTTGTTATGTTATGGCAAGGATCCAGAAAAATATAACGATTCGAATTATCGTTATCTTAGATATAATAACGGAAAATATTTTTATCTTTTTTCGGAGAACAATAAGGAAATAATCAATAAAATGTTTTACACATTTAAATTTGACCGTTTTTGAATGTATATACAAATGTATATACATCCATATAATAAAATTATGGGAAGGAGGAAAAAGAAAAATAATAGTTTTGGGTGGGTGATCGCGGGGCTGGCGGTTGGGATTTTTGGGTGGATTGCCATGGATTTTTGCGTTAACGTCTACCGGCATCCGCAAGAGGAAAAAGTTGAAATTGAGAATGTTGCAAATGAGCCAACGCAAGCTGGCCAGAATCAAAAGGCGGATGAGGATGTTGTTGGGCTAGAAAATGGATTTGCCATGGAGTTGTACCGCGACGATCGCTATGGCATTGAATTCCAATATCCAACCGTTGTCGGCGACGCGCGCTGTCCGCAGTTATTAAAAACCCAAGATGGATTTTCGCTGGGTATTTTTGCTTTATTTGCCGGCGAGGAAAATGAGGGGATGGAGGATTTTATGGAACGCCAGTTGCAAGGGATGGAAATTGAAAAGCAAGAAAATATCGCCGTTGCCGGAAAAAACGCGATCAAGGTTAATTATCAAGCGCAGGGGATGGGATGGTATGGCAGTTCGGTTTTTATGCAAAACGGCGGACGGGTTTTTGAATTCGGGCTGTTGGCCAATGAAGTGCCGGAAAAATGCGGCGGTGTTGATAATTACAATGATCAAGTTTATCAATCGGTGATTTCCACTTTCAAATTCACGGATTAGAGGTGTCCGATTGCGTTGATTCTTTTTGTTTGGTAAAATACAAATGAAGATAAATATTGAAGTTAAAAGTTTGGTCAAATCGCCGCCGGCGATTGGTTTTATTAAGCGGGTTGCCGCGGCGGTGATTGAAGAAGAATTAAAAGACAAATCGGTTAAAGGCGAGATTGAGCTTTCCGTTGCCTTTGTAAGTGCGCGAGAAATTTGCAAAATCAATAAAAAATATCGCAAGATTGATCGCGCAACCGATGTCCTATCATTTGCCGGCGATGATCTTGGGGATAACCAAAGCGATCATCCGCGAATGATGGGGGAATTGATTGTCTGTTCGCAAATTGTTAAAAGCGATGCCCAAAAATCCGGCGTGAGTGAAAAATTTCAGATGGGATGGGTGATAATTCACGGAATTTTGCATTTATTGGGGTATGACCATGAAATGAGAGAGAAGGAGGCAAAAGAAATGAGAGAGAAGGAGAGGTATTACCTAAGCAAATTAAAAATTGAAAAATCAAAATTAAAAATGACAATGCAAAATTAAAAGTTAAAAACGCAAGAACATTTTACATTTTTAATTGTCATTTTGATGTTTGATATTTACATTTTATATTTTTAGGTTTTATGGCGAAATCTTCATCATTGGTAACCGGTTTGGATATTGGCACCGGTTCAATAAAAATTGCGGTGGTGCAAAAAAAAGCCGGCCAGGAGGGGCTGGAAGTTATCTATGCCGGACGGCAGGCTTCGCGAGGAGTGCGCCGGGGGATTGTTGTTGATCCGGAAATTACGTCCAAGTGTATTGGCGAGGCGGTTAAGGCCGCGGAATTGGCCGTGGGACGCGACCTTGAAGAAGTTTATATCAGCGTTAACGGCAGTCATATATTTTGCACCCAATCGCGAGGATTGGTTTCGGTGTCTCGCGCCGACGGTAATATTTCCGCCGAAGATGTTGACCGGGTTTTGCAAGCGGCCAGAACCATTTCGCTGTCGTCCAATAAGGAGATTGTGGAAGTTTATCCACGCGAATTCGCGGTTGATGGCGAAACCGGAGTTAAAGACGCAGTGGGAATGAAAGGGGTGCGATTGGAGGCTGAAATTTTAATCGTTGCCGGATTTACGCCATATTTAAAGAACGCCGATCAAGCGGTTTTGCGAAGCGGGTTGGAAGTGTTAAACCGCGCGCCGGCGATAATCGCGTCCGCCGCCGCGGCGCTGTCTGATCAGCAAAAAGAGCTGGGTGCCGCAATTTTGGATATTGGCGCGGGCACATCGGGATTGGCGGTATATGAGGAGGGGGACTTGTTGCATACGGCGGTTTTGCCGATTGGATCATCCAATATCACTCATGATCTTGCAATCGGATTGAAAGTTGACGTTGAAACTGCCGAACGCTTGAAAATAGAAAAAGGCGTTTGCCTTTTTAAGGGCGCGGACAAAAAAATTAAGCTGGCGGGCGATGGCGAAAAGATTAGCGGCGCGGTATTTTCGCAAAAGCTGATTTCCAGGATTATTCAGGAGAGGGTGGCTGAAATTTTTGATTTAGCCAACAAAGAATTGAAAAAAATCGGCCGCGATAAGAAATTGCCGGCAGGAATCACTCTTGTTGGCGGTGGAGTTAAGCTGGCAAAAATTGAAGAGCTGGCGCAAAAGTCATTTCAGCTCACGGCCGCCGTTGCCGCGCCTCGCGGATTTTTGAATATTGAAGATGATCCGGCGTTGGCGGTAGTTTGCGGGTTGGCGTTGTTTGGATGGAAAGAGCAAGAGGAAGACGCTGTTTCGCCGCGATTTTCAACGGGAGGATGGAATAAGATAAAAAAGTTTTTCAAAGTGTTTGTGCCATAAAAAAGAAAAATCAAAATTCAATTATAAATTTCAAACAAAATTCTAAATTCAAAATCAAATTTTAAAACAAAATTCGTTATGTTTTTAATTTTAAATTTAAGATTTTGATTTTGTTTATCATTGAATTTTAATTTTTGGATTTTTAATAGGATGTTTAATCCAATCAATATCAAAGTTGTGGGCGCGGGGGGATCCGGATGCAATGCCATCGGGAGAATGGGGAAGAACCGTATTCGCGGCGTGGAACTAATCGCGATTAATTCGGATTATCAGGATCTCAAAAAAGTCAAAGCTGATGTTAAGATTCAGATTGGCAGAAAATTGACGCGAGGTTTGGGCACGGGGATGAACCCGGAAATGGGCCGCAAAGCCGCCGAAGAGCAGCGTGATGAGATTCAGAAAGCGGTAAATGGCGCGGGAATGGTGTTTATTGCTTGCGGTATGGGGGGAGGCACGGGATCCGGAGCCGCGCCGGTAATCGCTGAAATTGCCAAAACTTCGGGCGCGCTCACGGTGGCGGTGGTAACTCGGCCGTTTTCTTTTGAAGGTTCGTATCGCCATAGAATCGCCCAAGAAAGCTTGGATTTGATCAAGGGCAAGGTGGATTCGCTGATTTCCATTTCCAATGATAAATTGTTGGCCGCGCTCAATCCCAATACAACTTTGGCAAATGCGTTTTGGGTTTGCGACGAGATTTTGCGCCAGGCGGTGCAAAGTATTTCGGATTTGGTGTTGTCGCCCGGGATTATCAATGTTGATTTTGCCGATGTGAGATCCATTTTGAAAGACTCCGGACGGGCGATATTCGGCATCGGGCAGGCCAAAGGGGAAAAGCGTGCGGAAAACGCCGCGCGCGCGGCAATGGAATCGCCGCTGTTTGACGCGCCCGCCCGCGGCGCCAAAGGCTTGCTTTTTAATGTTTCCGGCGGTTTGGATATCAGTTTATCCGAGGTTGAAGACGCGGCCAAGATCATTACTTCCGAAATCAATTCGCGCGCCCGGGTGATTTTTGGCGCGGTGCACGATCAAACTTTGCCCAAGGGTGAAATCAAAATCACGGTAGTTGCCACCGGCTTCTGAAAACAAATTCTAAATTCAAAGTCCTAAATTCTAAAGAAATTCAAAATTCAAAACTAAAAAATTAAAACATAAACGCCATAAACGTATTTATTTTTTGGAATTTTTAATATTTGAATTTTGAATTTATTTGGGATTTAGAAATTAGGATTTAGGATTTTATGGGGGGAGTTGACGGGAATTTCGGGTGGAGTAAAATAAACAATTGTCTTTGAAAAATTCCTCATTTCATCGGTTTATGGTTATGAACCGATCTTAGAATCGTTCCAAAAGTTGTTTTAGCTTAATATTGTGTAAATTTTGAAATCAAATTTCAACATTCTTGTTGAAGGTTGATTTCAAAATTTACTTAACAAAATAATGGAAAATAAAATCACAAAAGTTCAAAAAAGAGACGGACGGATTGTTGACTTTGATTTTGGAAGAATAACCAACGCGATATTTAAAGCGATCACTGCCACCAATCAGGGTGATGAAATCAAAGCAAAAAAGATTGCCGATGATGCTTTGAAGCTTTTCCGCCGCCGGTTCAAGAATAATGGCATTCCCGGCGTGGAGCAAATTCAAGACATCATTGAAGAGGTTTTGATTATGGATGGGCTGGTGGATACGGCTAAGTCCTACATCCTCTACCGTGAACAGCGCCGGCGCATCCGTGAGGCGGCGGTTGCCAGTGATGAAGCGGTGGAGCGGGTTGACCAATATCTGGAAAAAATGGACTGGGAGGTGCAAGAAAATGCCAATATGGCTTTTTCCTTGCAAGGGCTTAATCACTACGCAGTGTCCTACATCGTGAAAAAATATTGGCTGAATAAAATCTATCCCAAAGAAATTCGCGAGGCCAACGAATCGGGCGATTTTCATTTGCACAATCTGGATACATTGGCACCTTATTGTTCGGGCTGGGATTTGTATGATTTTTTGCGCAAAGGGTTTGGCGGCACGCCGGGCAAATTGGAATCAAAACCGCCCAGGCATTTTCGCACTGTGCTGGGGCAAATTGTTAATTTTATTTACACTTTGGCCGGTGAAGTGGCCGGCGCGGTTTCATTTTCCAATTTTGACACGCTAATCGCGCCGTTTATTTATTATGACAATTTGACTTACCCCCATGTGAAGCAGGCGATGCAGGAATTTTTGTTTAATATGGCCACGCCCACGCGGGTGGGGTTTCAGTGTCCGTTTTCCAATATCACGCTTGATTTGACGCCATCGCCCAGCTTTGCCAAACAGCCGGTAATTATCGGCGGCGCGCCGCAAGACAAAACCTACGGCGAATTTCAGGAGGAAATGAATATGCTTAACAAAGCATTCTATGAGGTGATGTTGGAAGGCGATCGCAACCAGCGAGTGTTCACTTTTCCGATTCCAACGGTGAGCATCACCAAGGATTTTGATTGGGACAATCCCAGCTTGGAAGCAATGTGGGAGGCTACTGCCAAATATGGTATCAATTATTTCACCAATTATGTGAATTCCGATATGAGCCCCGAGGACGTGCGTTCAATGTGTTGCCGTTTGCGGCTTGATCTTACCGAATTGCACAATCGCGGCGGCGGCGGACTGTTCGGTTCGGGGGCGCTCACGGGAAGTATCGGCGTGGTAACGATAAATATGCCGCGCTTGGGCTATCTTTCCAAAACCAAAAAAGAATTTTTCCAACGCTTGGGGCATTTGATGGATTTGGCCAAAGAGAGCTTGGAGCTGAAACGCAAGGTGATTGAAGATTATATTGAAAAGGGTTTGTATCCCTACTCGCGCTACTATTTGTCCAATATAAAAAAATCGCGGGGAACATATTATGGCAATCATTTTTCCACTATTGGCCTTGTGGGGATGAATGAAATGTTGGTGAACTTTTTGGGTGAGAATATCGCGTCGCGCAAAGGCAGGGTATTTGCTTTGGAGGTGATGGATTTTATGCGCCAGCGGATGGTGGAATTCCAAAAGGAAACCAACAATATTTATAATTTGGAAGCAACACCCGGTGAATCAACCGCTTACCGTTTATGTTTGAAAGACAAGGCTAAATATCCCGATATTGCCACGGCAGGCACCAAGAAGAGCCCTTATTACACCAATTCCAGCCAGTTGCCGGTGAATTTCACCGATGACGTGTTTGAGGCGCTGAAATTGCAAGATGATATCCAATGCCGCTACAACGGCGGCACGGTTCAACATTTGTTTTTGGGGGAGCGATTAAGCGACACGCAAAGCGTCAAGGCATTGGTGAAAAAAATCTTTCAGAAATTTCGCCTGCCGTATATTACGCTCACGCCCACTTTTTCCATCTGTCCCATTCATGGCTATATTGAAGGCGAGCATTTCAAATGCCCCAAGTGCACCATTGAACAGCCTTGCGAGGTCTATACCCGCGTGGTGGGCTATCTTCGCCCCGTGGCGCAATTCAACACCGGCAAACAGCAGGAATACAAAGACCGCAAGGAATACAAAGTAAAAAAAGAAACCCTGGCATAGTTGCACATTATTCCGCATCTTGAATTTTGTATTTGAGGTGAATCCTCGATGTAATCGTCGAGGTTTCACCTCGCCCAACTTGCATTTTCGCCGCATTTTACCCTCGGCCGCCCGCCGGGGTTTGTTTTGAAAATTGACCAAATTTATTGCGTATGTTTAAATCAAACTATGAAGAAAACATCAATTATTACAATTGATCCGGCGGTGCGCTTTGGCAAGCCCTGTGTTCGCGGCACCAGAATCGCCGTGGCCGACATTATCAATCTTTTGGCGGCTGGTTTTGCGATTGACGAAATCCCCGGCGAATATCCCGGAATCACAAAAAAAGATGTGCTGGCCGCCCTGGAATTTTCCGGAAAAATGATGGAAAAACCGCAGCATTTAACTGAAATTTTTCTCGACAAAGTTAAAACCGCCAATTAAATGGTTAAAGTTTTTGCCGATCATTGCGTGGGTGGATTTTTTGCTAATCCATTAAGAGAATTGGGAATTGATGTTTTGACAGCCGGCGAAATAAAAATGCATCGAGCGACCGACGAGCGCATTTTTGAATACGCGGCAAACGAAAAGCGGGTACTGCTTAGCTTTGATCGTGATTTTATCAATATCGCGCGCTTTAACATCAAATCCGGCGCCGGAGTTGTTGTTTTTGAAATAGATCGACTTAACAGAGAAACGATTAAAAAGCGCATTGCGGATTTTTTCACCGGCAAACTCGCCGCGTATTTCAAAGGCCGTATTTTTGTTGTTACCCTGGCGGGTAAAATAAATGTTTGGCCAAGAAATTAGCACCGGCAAACAGCAGGAATACAAAGACCGCAAGGAATACAAAGTAAAAAAAGAAACCCTGGCATAGTTGCACATTATTCCGCATCTTGAATTTTGTATTTGAGGTGAATCCTCGATGTAATCGTCGAGGTTTCACCTCGCCCAACTTGCATTTTCGCCGCATTTTACCCTCGGCCGCCCGCCGGGGGCTTGTTTTTGTGCGCTACCCTGTTCAAGCCATGGAACATAATTGACATTCCGAAGCGTTAATTTGACTTTGGCTGTCGGGGGGGGTAATATAAAAGAAAAATTAAAATTTAAAAATCAAAAATCAAAAATCAAAATTAGAACCAAAGGTCAAAATTGAAACTAGAAGTTAAAATTAGAAATTAAAAATTAAAAAAATATGGCAAGAAATTTTTGCGAAGATGGAGGTGTTAGCGAAAATAAGGAAGGAGAAAATTTAGAAGCGACCAAGGCGGAGGCGGAAAAACCAATACGCATCGAGGATTGCGAAATAAAAGTAACAAAAGTCAACATAATGGGCATGGGGGAAAAGTATTTAGAAGGACAATGGAATCCTGAAACAGAAGAAATACGGTTAGCTATTACGGATAAAGGAATGAATGAAGGCGTTTTTATCAGTTTGCGATCTGTGGATAAAGAAATGGCAGATGCTTCTCAATTTCCTTATGGACCTGGTGAAATTTTAAGCATTGCCCCAGATACTTATGATTTGCTCGCTAGAAGAACCAAGGAGGCGCGAAAAAAAGAAAATTCAAAAGTAGAAGCAACCAAAAGAGCGTTAAAAGCGGCAAAAGGCAGAATTTTCGAAAAGGGTAGCAATTAATGAATCAAGCCAAAAATCGCGTTTCGCGCGGTTTTTGGTTAAACGGGCCGGGCGGGGTATAATGGGAGATAAAGCGGGAGTTAGATGTGAGAAAAATTCTTATCTTTAGATGACAAAATGCGTAGTTGCGGAGATTCTTATTTTTGCTATAATCTAACCAGAAGTTAGCTTAAAGCCAACTTTCAGTTAGAATATATGAAAGAAAAAGCACAAAAAGGTGATTTTTTGGATGTTTTATTACGATCTAAAAAAACCGTGTTTTCCGTTCGGGATGTTGTTTTGTTGTGGAGCGATTCGGACATTGGCGCGATAAAAGTGCGTCTGCATTCTTATGTTAAAGCGAAAAAATTAATTCGCTTGCGCCAAGGAATTTATGCCAAGGATATCCATTATAATAAATACGAGCTTGCGAATCATATTTTACGTCCCTCATATGTTAGTTTTGAAACTGTATTAACCGCGGCAGGTATCAATTTTCAATATTATTCGCGAGTTTTTTCCGCTTCCTATGTGAGAAGGAAAATTGTTTGCGATAATACGGATTATGAATTTTTCGCAATCAAAAAAAGTACTTTGACCAATCCCGCGGGCATTGACCAGAGCGGGGAATATTCGATCGCGGTTCCGGAGCGTGCGTTTTTGGACACGATATATCGAAGCAAAGATTATCATTTTGATAATATGGGGCCGTTGAATTGGGAAAAAGTTTTTGATATTTTGCCGATTTATGAAAATAAAAAAATGAGCCAAAAAGTTGAAAAATATTACAAATGGTTCAAATCGGAATAATTAATCGTTAAGGAATTTCAAAGTTTTCTTTTGCAATAATTATAAATAAAAGTCGAGAGCGCATTCAGTCAATGTTCAAAGTTCAATGTTCGAAGTTAATTTATACGGCTTATGCTGGATATCGCGACGCACAAAAATATTTTACTTCAAGTTTTGCGGGATATTTATTCTGATGAATCAATCGCGCCCTTTTTAGGCTTTAAAGGCGGCACTGCGGCTTACTTATTTTATGGTCTTAATCGCTTTTCGGTAGATTTGGATTTTGATTTGCTTGACGCGGATAAAGAAGAGCATATTTTTAACAGAATAAAAGAAATTATTCGCAAATACGGTACAATCAAAGACGCGCGCGTTAAAAGATTTAACTTGTTTTTTTTACTTTCTTATGACAACAAAAAAGAAGGGGCGCAAAACGTTAAAATTGAAATAAATCGGCGCGGATTTGATTCTCGTTATGAACCAAAATCGTTTATGGGCATTCCTATGAATGTGGTGACGCAAGAAGATATGTTTGCTTGCAAGTTGATGGCAATGTATGAGCGGCTGGGGAGGACAAACCGCGATATTTACGATGTGTGGTTTTTTAGCAAAAATATGTGGCCGATTAACCGCGAGATCGTGGAAAAAAAATCAAAAATGGCCTATGGCAAATTCTTGGACAAGATTGTTAAAAAATTGGAAAAGTTTAACAACAAAGGAATTTTAGACGGGTTGGGCGAATTGTTGAATGAAAAGCAAAAAGATTGGGTGAGGAACAATTTGTTAAAAGACGTTATTTTTAATATTAAATTAATGGCGCGATAAAAATTGTAATAATCATTAAAAACTATGAAAATTTGCGGATTGCAAAAAACAACATTGATCGATTATCCGGGCAAGGTGGCGTGTACGGTGTTCACTGCCGGGTGTAATTTCCGCTGTCCTTGGTGTTATTCCAAGGAATTGGTTTTGCCGGAATTAATTGCCCAACAGACCGAAATTCCCGAAAGCGAGATTTTGGAATTTTTGAAAACAAAACAAGGATTGCTGGAAGGAGTGGTATTGTGCGGGGGAGAGCCCACTTTGCATCCCGATTTGCCCGAATTTTGCAAAAAGATCAAGGAGTTGGGTTTTTCGGTGAAATTGGATTCAAACGGATCAAATCCCAAAATGTTAAAGGACTTGATTGATAAAAAACTGATTGATTACGTTGCCATGGACATCAAGCTTCCCAAAGAAAGGTATTCTTCGTTATTCTGCGTGGGTCCGACCCACGCAGAATCAGCGTGGGTCGGACCCACGCAATCCGGGCAAAGTTTGTTGCCGGATGATATTGAAGAAAGTATCAGGATATTAAAGAACGGCGAGGTTGATTTTGAGTTTCGCACCACTTGCGCGCCCACGGTGCATTCGGTTGATGATTTTGAAATTATGGCCAAATGGATCGGCCAAGACATTCCCGGAAGATCGCCAAAATACTTTTTGCAAAATTTTCATCCGGGCAGAAATATTGATCCCAAATTTGAAAATTTGCGTCCGTTTGGTCCGGAATTTTTTGACCAAGCGCTCGCCAAAATCAAACCCTTCGTTCCCGACTGCCGTTTGCGCTAATTGTCTTTGGATGTATATATTCAAATATATATTTGAATATATACATTATGATTAAAGTTAAATAGTTTTAAAAGGGTCTAACCCTTTTGTAATCAAAAGGGTTAGACCCTTAAAATGACTATATGGCACCGAGATATGATTTGGAAAAAATTAAGTTCGGGGTAGATGAACGGACATGGGAAAGGGCGGTGGGACTCTATGAATCCGGGAAAATAACGGAAGTGGAGGAGGGCTATTTTGGTTTTACCGCGCGGGTTTTGGGCACCCATCCCTATGATGTGGCGGTTTCCCAAACTCATTATGACCGCGGAGATTGCAATTGTTTTGTGGGGCAAAGAGATATGCTTTGCAAACATATGGTGGCGCTGGCGATTTGGGCGGTGATGCGCGGCGCGCCATTGGCCGAAGACGACAAAAAACAAAAAAATGAAGTGGAATTTTGCGGCAAAACCGGCAAATTAAGCGATGAGGAGATGGCGCAAGCCAAAGAAAAAATCCGCGAAGCGCAAAAATACATCAAGGCATACATCGGCCCGTCAAAAAAATGGTTTGCCTATCAAGGTTCGCTTTCCGAAGGATGCCACCGTTTGGCGGCGGTCGCCGGCGAATTGCCGGCAAGCGAGCAAACCGCCAAACTGCTGGTTGGCTTGTTGTTGCGGCTGGATAAGAAATTATGCGCCAGCGGTGTGGACGATTCCGACGGCACCGTGGGCGGATTTATCCAAGATTGCGTTTCTTTGCTTTTGGAATTTGTCCAAGCCGACAAAAATTGCGCCAAAGCGTTTAAAAAATTAGCGGCGGTTGAAACATGTTTTGGCTGGGAAGAGCCCCTGACACGCTACTATGATGACGAATATTGTGAGTGATAAGCGATAATTGACAACTGCTTTGAATTACGACGCTTTGTATTTTGGGGTCTGCCCCCGCGCCTGTCCCGAGGCTTTCGCGAGGGATACTCGAAGGGGGTTAGACCCCTTCAAAAGAATTTTGAATTTCAAACACTGTTATTGAAGGGGTTGCGCCCTTGTGTCGCTACGTTTTACGGGGGAACGACCCCATAAATACCGTATCCCAGTGAATGGTTACCACATGCGCTATTGTGGAGGGGATTTTTTTTTGGTATGTTTGAATAAACAATAAATGAAG
>CAZFZI010000015.1:0-14634 GCA_964523275.1 uncultured Candidatus Saccharibacteria bacterium | reverse complement strand
GCGCTATTGTGGAGGGGATTTTTTTTTGGTATGTTTGAATAAACAATAAATGAAGTATATGAATGTTAAAACAAGCGAGGAATTAGTTAAAGCCTTAACGGAAAAAAGCCGCAAGTTGGACAAGGAAAAATTGGCGGAGGTTTTGGATTTTGTTGATTTTTTGTCGGCGAAGAATGAGGAAGAAATACTCAAAAATGGGATTGGCGTGCTGGCGAGCAAATCAAAATCGTTTGATTTTTTAGTTCGTGAACCGGATATTTACTCAATAAAAGATGTTCAATAAAGGCGATATTGTTTTGGTTCCATTCCCGTTCACCGATTTGAGCGATGCCAAAGTCAGGCCGGCGTTGGTGTTTCATGTTTGTCGCGACGATGCAATCGTGATTTTTATTTCTTCGGTTGCTAAAAATATCGGTGATTGCGATATGCCGGTTTCAAGAAGTAAAGAGAACGGATTAAAAGTAAATTCAATATTGAAACTGAATAAAATTGTCACTCTTGATTAAAGTTTTATTTTGGGCAAAATCGGCAAGTTGGAAAAAGATATTTTAGCGAAAGCCAATGGCAAGCTATTGAGAATGCTTGAATTATAAAACGGGGTTAAATCAGGAATTGGTATAGGCATAACTTAGACCAATTTGCTATTGGAGATAATTCGTGAAATAGCTATGGTTTGTGCGCAGATATTTTTGTGGGGGTGGGTGGTGTTTTTGGCCGGAGTTGGGGCGGCGTCAATGGTGTCAGTTTCGCAGTTTTTGCTTTTGTGTTTGGCGGCGGGTGCCGTTTTTTTGTTTTTCGGGGGACTGATGGCAAAAAACCATAAAATCGCGGTGGCGGGAATTTTGGCGGTGGCGTTTGTTTTGGGCTTCTGGCAGCTTGATGTTGCGTGGCAGAAAACGGTTAATAATGATTTGGCAAAATTAAACGGCCAAACTGCCAAAATTGAGGGAATAATTGTCAATGATCCGATTTTGGGAGATTCAAGCCAGCAAATTGTTTTGCGACCCGACGAAATGGAAGGTAAGATTTTGCTGATTGCCGACCGGTATCCCGAATATCGCTATGGCGATAAAATTCAATTTATTGCCGAGCTGGAAGCGCCCCTGCCGTTTGACGGGTTTGACTACAAAAATTATTTGGCAAAAGACGGAGTTTATTCAATGGCGCGATATCCGGAGATTGAATTAATTTCGGAAAATAATGGCAATTTAATTTATTCGGGATTGTTGTGGGTTAAGCATGAATTAAAGCGGGGGGTTGGCCAGAGCTTGCCCGCGCCGCAAAATTCACTTTTGGTCGCAATTTTGTTGGGAGATCAAAGCGGGCTTGCCGGATGCTCAACAAAGGAAATTGAAATTGATCCGGATTGTGCCAAATTGAAGGAAGAATTGAACATTTCCGGATTGCGCCATTTGTCGGCGGTTTCCGGCGCGCATGTGGCGATTATGGCGGCGATTATCGCGCCGTTTTTGATTGGGCTGGGATGGTGGCGGCAAAAGGCGCTTTGGGCGACGATGGTTTTTGTTTGGCTGTTTATTGCAATGATTGGCTTGCCTGCGTCGGCGGTGCGCGCGGGGGTTATGGGCAGTTTGGTGCTTTTGGCTCAAATCATCGGCCGGCCAAGCGATACTTTGCGGATTGTTGTCATCGCCGCCGCGGCAATGGTGTTGCAAAATCCAATGATTTTGCGATTTGATGTTGGGTTTCAACTGTCGTTTTTGGCGGTTTTGGGAATGATATTTTTTGCCCGGCCGGTTGAAAAAAAATTGAAATTTATTCCCAAGAAACCGGAATTTGTGCGGCCGGCGCTGGCCGTGGCAATTTCGGCGCAGATATTCACTTTGCCGATCTTGGTTTATAGTTTTGGCTATGTTTCGGCCTATGGGTTGTTCGCCAATGTTTTGGTTGAACCGGTGGTTCCGTTTATCACGATTTACGGATTTGTTCTGGCGATTGCCGGCGCGGTTAGTTTGGCAATGGGATGGCTGTTGTTTTTTCCCATGTGGCTGGCGTTATCATATTTATTGGCGATAACGGAATTTTTTGCGGTCCTGCCGGGCGCCAAACTTAATTTCGGAATCAATTTTTTCTGGCTGGCGCTTTCATACGTGATCTTGGGCGTTATCGCTTATCGCGTCCAAGAAGCGGAAAAACTTGATTTTTCGCGATAATTTTTTGTTGGAAAAAGATTTTTTTGGTATGATAGAACAATGGAAAAGAATGGAAAAAATGGAAAACAAAATTAAAAATAAAACCATAAAAAAAGTTGTCAGCGGAATCGATGGCAAGGCGTGGGTGGCGGGTGTGAATATGGGCTATGGCCATCAGCGCACCGCGCACGCGTTGAAGGATTTGGCATGCAAAGGCCAGGTTATCAATGCCAATGATTATGACGGCATTCCGGATCGCGATCGCAAAATTTGGGAAGACAGCCGGCGGTTTTATGAGGCCATTTCTAAATTCAAACGGATTCCGATGATTGGGCAGGCGGCTTTTTCTGTTTATGATCGGCTGTTTCAGCGAATAGTTGATTTTTACCCCATGAAGGATCTGTCGCGCGCGCCGTTTTTGACGCGCCGCACTTATGGGTTGATAAAAAACGGCTGGGGGAGGGATTTTATCAAGCGTCTGGAAACCAAAAGAATGCCACTGGTGACAACATTTTTTATTTCGGCGTTTATGGCCGAAGAGTTTGATTATCCCGAAGAAATCTATCTGGTGGTCTGTGATGCCGATATCAGCCGTCAATGGGCGGCCAAGGATCCCGTTTCCAGCCGCATCAATTATTGCGCGCCTACGGCGAGGGTGGTTCAGCGTCTCAAGCTTTATGGCGTGCCGAAAAAGAGAATATTTTTGACCGGATATCCTTTGCCCGAAGAAAATATTTTTTCCAAAACAGGGGAGGCAAAGCACAATCCGGACGTTGTCAAAGAGGACTTGGCGCGGCGTTTGGCCAATTTGGATCCCAACAATGTCTACCTTTCCAAATATTGCGATTTGGTCAACAGTTCTTTGTGTGCGTCAATTTCAAAAACGCGCCGGCCTTTGACGATCTTGTTTTCCGCGGGCGGCGCGGGAGCGCAGGGAGAGATTGGATTGGCGATAATGCGCCAGCTCAAAGACCGCATTGCCGCCGGCAAAGTGAAGCTGGTTCTTTCGGCCGGTATCAACGCCAAAGTAAAGAATTTTTATGAAAACGGCGCGCGCGAAGCGCGAATGGCGGAAACTCCCGGGCTGGAAATTTTGTTTGAACAAACTATCGGCGGTTATTTTGATCACTTCAACAGAACTTTGCGCCAAACCGATATTTTGTGGACAAAGCCCAGCGAACTTTCTTTTTATTCGGCTTTGGGTGTTCCCATTATCGTTGCACCACCCATTGGCTCGCAGGAGGATTTCAACAAGAGTTGGCTGTTGAAGTCGGGATTTGGCATTGAGCAGGATGATTTGCGGTGCATCGGCCAGTGGCTTGACGATTGGCTGGAAAACGGCTATTTGGCCGAAGCGGCAATGGAAGGATTTATTGAGGGGGAGAGGATGGGCGCGGCCAATATCAAAAACCTTGTTTTTGGAAAATCAAAATCAAATGATAAATTATAAATTTCAAACAAAATCAAAACTATAAATCAAATTTTAAAACGGAATTCATAGCACTTGTTTTGATTTTAAATTTAAGATTTTGATTTTTAAATTATGTTGTGGCTTCTTGTGGCGCTGGCCGGATTTTTTTTGTTTGCGGTAACGGCGTTAATTGACAAATTTTTGCTCGCGGGGAGGCTTGATGATCCCAAGATCTACGCGTTTTATGTTGGCATTTTGAGTTCTGCCGCGCTTTTGCTTTTGCCTCTGGGGTTTTGGAGCAACCCCGCTTGGCCGATCTTTTTGCTGGCGGCGGGCGCCGGCGCGGCGCAGATCTATGGCGATTATTTCTATTTTTCCGCGCTAAAGCGGCTTGAAGCGTCCCGAGCGGTGCCGGTGGTCGGCAGTTTGGTGCCGATATTCGCTTTCTTTTTGACCGTGGCGGTTTCCGGCGGAAACGCGGTGCTGGGCCAAAAAGAGATGGTGGGCTTTTTTCTGCTGATTGCCGGCGGATGGCTGATGATGGCGCGGGGAATTGCGATCAAAAAAGACGGTGTGTTTTTTGTTTTGACCGCGCCACTTTTTTTCGCGGCAAACGTGGTTTTGGCAAAATTGGTTTATTTGCAATTGCCGTTTTTGCAAGGATTTTTATTGATGGCGTTTGGTTCGGCTGGCGCGGCGGTGACTTTTTTGCTGGCAAAATCGGTGCGCCAGGCGGTTTTTTTGCCCCGCAAATCGCGGGGCAAAGGCCAGCCGAATCTCTTGTTTTTTTTGGGGCAGGGAATGGGCGCTGGCGCGTTCTTGTTGCAAAGTTTTGCCGTGTCGCTGGCGCCGCAAGCCGATGTGCCGGTGATTAACGCGATGGCCGGCGTGCAATACGCGCTCATTTTTGTTTTCACGCTGATTTTGGCGCGCCGCTTTCCAAAGATATTCAAGGAAAAGATTTCTCCGCTGATTTTGGCGCAAAAAATTGGCGCGATTTTGTTTATCATCTCCGGCCTGGCCGTCTTTATCCTGGGCTGATTCTTAAGTGGTGCCTATCATATAAAATACCTCAGAAAGAAAAATACTGCCGGCGGCATTTTTGAGTTGGGGAGAATTTGGTATAATGAAGAATATGCGAAAGAAAATGGCAATTTGGGGAGTAGTATTAATATTGGCGCTGGCGGCGGGATTTTTTTGTCTCTACCGTCCGCCGGTGGCGAAAAACATTGCTTGGGGAGTGGTGTTTTCGCAAAAACAGGCCGAATATATGGATCTTGATTGGCGGCAAGCTTATTTGGCGTTGCTTGAAGATCTTGGCGCCAAAAAGATAAAGATTGCGGTTCATTGGGATTTGCTGGAGCCAAAACAGGGGGAATATAATTTTTCTGATCTTGATTGGCAACTGGATCAGGCCGCCGCGCGTGGCGCCAAGGTGATGCTGGCAATCGGTATGAAAACTCCGCGCTGGCCGGAATGCCACATTCCCGAATGGGCGAAAGATTTGAGCAAAGAGGACCAGCAGGCCGCGATTACAAAAATGCTGGCCGCGATTGTGCCGCGCTATCGGGATAATGCGGCGGTTGAATTATGGCAAGTGGAAAACGAACCTCTTTTTCCTTTTGGCCAATGTCCGTGGATTGATAAAGAATTTTTGAAAAAAGAGGCAGTGCTGGTGAAGAATCTTGACGCGCACAAAAGACCTGTTGTAATATCGGATAGCGGGGAGGGATCATGGTGGTTTGAGGTTTCGCGCATCGCCGATGTCGCGGGCATCACGATGTACCGCCGGGTTTATTTCAACGAGATGAAGATCTATGTTGATTATCCGATTCCGCCGGCATTTTATTATTTAAAAAGCAAACTGGTGGAATTGATCTTCGGGAAGAGTGTTGTTTGCGTGGAATTGCAGGCTGAGCCATGGGCGGCCGGCCAAGAATACGATGGCGGCGATGGCGATGGCAAAACAATGGACATTGAACAATTTAAAAAAAACATCGCGTTTGCCAAAAACACGGGCTTGGACGAATTTTATCTGTGGGGGAGCGAATGGTGGTATTGGATGAAAATCCGGCACGACCGGCCGGAATTTTGGGAAGAAGCGAAATCCGTCTTTTGATAAATCAAATTATAAATTTCAAATTTCAAACAAAACTCTAAATTCAAAATCAAATTTTAAAACGAAATTTGCCACCTTGTTTTGATTTATGATTTAAGATTTCTGCGCCGGGGGCGCACCTGCCTCTGGCAGAGATTTTGTTTATCGTTGAATTTAAGATTTTGATTTGAATTTGATTTTAAACAATATGCCTATGTATGATCTTTTTGACAAAGAGGAAAACAAAAACAAAGACGCAAAGCCGCAAAACAACGGCACGCCCGCGAAAAATTTTTTAATCGTGATTTTGGCGTTGGTTGCCGGTTTTGGATTGGGGGCGTTATCGTTTAACCAAGATTTTTTTGAGTTTGAGCTACCGGCGATTGATTTTTCGGCAAATCCGGCGGAATCGCAACCCGTTGTTGAAACGAAAATGGAATATGTGCCGCAAACCTCGCAGGAGGAAGCGGTGATCAAAGCGGTGAAAGAATATTCGCCGGCGGTGGTGTCAATTATCATCACCAAAGATATGCCGGTCTATGAGCGATATTATTCGCGGGGGTTTGATCCGTTCGGTTTTTGGGATTTCCAGATTCCGCAAGTGCGTCAAAAGGGCACCCAAGAGCGGGAAGTGGGCGCGGGCACGGGGTTTATTGTGAACGCCGATGGGACAATTTTAACCAATAAGCATGTGGTGAGCGACGCGAGCGCGCAATACACGGTGGTTATGGCTGATGGCGGCGAATACCCGGCCAAGGTTGTGGCGCTTGATCCGGCCAACGATATCGCGGTGGTGAAAATTTCCAATGATGAAAATCGGGAATTTCCCGCCGTAATTCTGGGGAATTCGGCGAATTTACAAATCGGCCAATCGGTGATTGCCATTGGCAACACGCTGGGGGAATTTGACAACACGGTTTCGGTGGGCGTGATTTCGGGGATGCAAAGATCCATTATGGCCTATGGCGCGGGCGACAGCGAAGTTTTGGAAGATTTAATCCAAACTGACGCGGCGATCAATGAAGGCAATTCCGGCGGCCCTCTGTTGAATTTGAAAGGCGAAGTGATCGGCATTAACACGGCGATTGCCAGCGGCGCCCAAAATGTGGGATTTGTGATTCCGATTGATCTGGCCAAACGAGATTTGGAACAAGTTAAGGAGATGGGCAAAATCGTTTATCCGTATTTGGGGATTTATTACACGATGATTAATGCCAAGATACAAGAGGCCAACGATCTGTCGGTTGATTACGGCGCGTGGATTACCGCTGATGACGAAAAAATTTCTTCAGTGATTGCCGCTTCTCCCGCTCAAGCCGCCGGCTTGAAAGACGGGGATATTATTTTGGAGATCAACGGACAAAAATTGGCTCAAACCGATTCTTTGGCGCGGGTTATTGCAAAATATAATCCTGGTGATAAGGTGAACTTGAAGGTGTCGCGGCAGGGAAGCGAGATTATGTTGGAAGTGACGCTGGGCGAAAGAAGCAAAGAATAATAAGCAAAATCAAATCAAAATCTTAAATTCAATGATAAACAAAATCAAAATCTTAAATCATAAATCAAAACAAGGTGCCGAATTCCGTTTTAAAATTTGATTTTGAATTTAGAATTTTGTTTAACATTTAGAATTGAATTTTGATTTTAACATAAATGATGAATTCATCTTCCAATTTCACACACAAAGCTCAACAGGCGATTCTCTACGCTCAAGATTTGGGCCGCGAGAAAGGCCAACAGCAAATTGACGCATTGCACTTATTGGTGGCGTTGTTGTCGCAGGACAAGAGTTTGATTTTGAATTTGCTGGAACGGTTGGGCGTTGATGCTCAAAATTTGAAAAAACGGACGCAGGCAAGCTTGTCAAAATTGCCGGTGATTGCCGCGCCGCAGGCGTTTGGCCAGTTTTATTTGACCCAGGATATGGCCAAAGTTTTGGAAAGAGCGCGCGAAGAAGCGGCCAAATTCGGCGATGAGTTTATTTCGGTGGAACATCTTTTCCTGGCGTTGGCCGGCACCGCTACCAAGGCCCGCGAAATTTTGGACAAAGTGGAATTTATCAGTTCCGATGGCGGATTTGCCACGCCCGAAGCCGGATCTTTGGACTATGAAACCATTTTGCAGGAATTAGTAAAGATTCGCGGCGGACAGCGCATTACCGATCCGGAGCCGGAGTCAAAGTACCAAGTGATTGAAAAATACACCCGCAACCTCACTTTGATGGCCAAGCAGGGTAAATTGGATCCGGTAATCGGCCGCGAAAACGAGATTCGGCGGCTGATGCAGGTTTTGAGCCGGCGCACCAAAAATAATCCGGTGCTGATCGGCGAAGCCGGCGTGGGCAAGACCGCGATTGTGGAAGGCTTGGTGCAAAGAATCGCTTCCGGATCGGCGCCGGAAAGCTTGCGTGACAAAGAAATTATCTCGCTGGATTTGGGCGCGTTGATTGCCGGCACGAAATACCGCGGAGAATTTGAAGACCGCATCAAGGCGCTTTTGCGCGAAGTTGAACATGCCGCGGGCAGATATATTTTTTTTATTGATGAATTGCACACTCTTGTTGGCGCGGGCGCGGCCGATGGAACAATTGACGCGTCAAATCTTTTAAAGCCGGCGCTGGCGCGCGGCGAGCTGAAAGCAATCGGCGCAACAACTTTGAAAGAATATCAAAAATATATTGAAAAAGATCCGGCTTTGGAGCGGCGGTTCCAGCCGGTTTTTGTGGCCGAACCGTCGGTGGAAGATGCCAAAATGATTTTGTTGGGATTGAAAGAAAGGTATGAATCACATCACGGCGTGAAAATTAACGAAAAAGGATTGGCGGCGTGCGTGGAGCTGGCGGCGCGTTATATTCCCGATCGGTTTTTGCCGGATAAGGCGGTGGATTTGATGGATGAAGCGATGAGTTCTTTGCGTTTGGATATTGAATCCGAACCTGTGGAAGTGGAAAAGATGCGTAAAGAAGCCCAGCACTTGCGCGTGGAGTTTGAAGCGATAAAAAACGATAAAACCGAAAACAATTTGCGCCGTTTGAAAGTGATTGCCCGCGAATTGGCCGACGTTGATGAAAAATTGAAATCGGTGGAAGCCAAATGGCACTCGGAAAAAGAAACCATTGGCAAGATAAAATCATTGAAAAAAGAGTTGGAAGAATGTCGTTTTGAGGTGGAAAAAGAAGAGTCTCATGCCAATTTGCAACGTGTGGCGGAATTGAAATACGGTAGAATTCCCCAATTAATCAAAGATCTAAAAGCTGCCGAAAAAAAACTGGCGCGGTTTCAAAAAAACCGGCCGATTCTCAAAGAGCAGGTGACCGAAGAAGATGTTGCCAAGGTGGTTTCGCGCTGGACCGGAGTTCCGGTGATGCGCCTGATGGAGGAAGAGGCGCGCAAATTGCAAAATTTGGAAGATATATTGAAACGGCGCGTGGTGGGGCAGGAACCCGCGATCACCGCGATCGCCAATGCGATTCGCCGGGCGCGCGCGGGGATTGCCGAAGAAAACCGGCCACTGGGGTCATTTATGTTCTTGGGGCCAACGGGCGTGGGTAAAACCGAAACCGCCAAAGCGCTGGCCGCGTTCTTGTTTAATGACGAGAACGCGCTGGTGCGCTTGGATATGTCCGAGTATATGGAAAAGCACACCGTGTCGCGGATTTTGGGTTCGCCTCCGGGTTATGTGGGCTACGAAGAAGGCGGCCAGCTCACTGAAAAGATCCGCCGCCGCCCGTATTCGGTGATATTGCTTGACGAAATTGAAAAAGCTCATCCGGAAGTGTTCAATATTTTGTTGCAGATTTTGGAAGACGGCCGGTTGACCGATGCCAAAGGCCGGACGGCGTCTTTCAAGAACGCGATTTTGATTATGACTTCCAATATCGGTTCGGATGTGATTGCCAAAGAGGCGGCGCTTGGTTTTTCGGCGCGGCCGGCCGAAGAAAACGGCAAAGAAAAAATTCATGACAAAGTGATGGCGGTGCTGAAAGAGTCTTTTCGTCCGGAATTTTTGAATCGCGTGGATGAAATTGTGATTTTCAATTATTTGGGCAAAGCCGAGATTAAAAAGATTGTTGATTTGGAATTGCAAAAAGTGGATAAGCGGCTGGGGTCTAAAAACATTCGTGTTATTGTTTCCGATCCTGCCAAAGAGTTGCTTTCCCGGCGGGGATTTGATTCCAATTTGGGGGCCAGGCCTTTGCGCCGGGTGATCCAAAAATTGGTTCTGGATGGATTGGCGCTAAAAATCGTTTCCGGGGAAATCAAAGAAGGCGACAGCGTGTTGGTGGATGCCGAAAATGATGAAATTGTCGTGAAAACGCCGGTGCGCGAGATTAAAACGCGCAAAACCGCCAAGGCGGCGGTGTAATTTGATATTTATTATGCTCATTAAACGATGCGTGAAATTATTGGCTGTTGTCGCGGTTCTGCTGGCAGGGGGGATAACAGGAGGGTTCGCGGCGTTTTCCTATTGCGCGGGGCAGATGCCTCTCTATCAATTTTCCGCGGACTTGCCGGCGATGGCAATTACTGAAAAAAACGAGGTGGTGATCCAGGAGAACAAGGCGCTAAAAGACGCGGTTGCCAAGGTTAAAGACGCGGTTGTTGCGGTGAAGATTTCCGATGCCAAGGGCGGCATAATTTATGGATCGGGATTGGCGCTCACTTCCGACGGTTTGGTTGCCGTGCCGTATAATCTTTATTTGCCGCAAGCTCCGGCGGAAATTTTTTCCCGGGGTGAAAAAATAAGTTTTGAGGTTGTAAAACGCGATAAGGCGGAGAATTTGGTGATTTTGAAACTGGAATCCGCCAATTGGCTCACATCCGGTTTTTATCAAATGGAGAATTTGAAATTGGGCGAGCGGGTATTTTTGGCCGGCGCGGCGCCTGATGGCGGCAATTTTGTGAATGAAGGAATTGTCCGTGATTTCACCGAAGACGCGATCACCACTAATATCTACGAAAGAGATGAAGCCCTGGGCGCGGCGGTGTTTGACATTGAAGGCAATATTTTGGGCATTGCCGATATTGACAAAACCGGTCAAATTTCCGTTATTCCCATTTCCAAGATCAAAGAGATCAGCGGCTTGTAGAAAATAGAAACCGGAAAATAAAAAATGATTTATAGAGATGGGCTGCGCACCCATCCCTTTGATTTAAAAAATACGGTTGGTTATAATGGAATAATGGATTTTTACGTGGAAAAGAAGCAGGCAATTATCATTGGATTGCTGGTGTTTGGGCTTTTGGCCGGCGGGGCGATTCTGTGGCGGCAGAATGGCGCCGGCTTTTTGGGGGCGAATTTGAGCCGGGCGCTGGGCGGCGCCGGAGGGTGGACCGAGATTAAGCCGCGCGTCGCCAATTCAACCGGCACACCTGCCGCGCCCGCGCCGGGGAAAGAAACAAAATCCGCCAAAGCCGCAAAGCCGGCGCCGGTTGAGTGGTGCCGGGTTGAGGTTGCGCCGCCTGCCGGCGAAAAGAGTATTATTTTCAACGAAATTGCGTGGATGGGAACTGTTGCCAGCTACAGCGACGAGTGGATGGAATTGAAAAATGTTTCCGGCCAAGAGATAGATTTGAATGGCTGGCAGATACAAAACAAAAACCAAAAAATAAAAATTTCTTTTGGCGAAAACGAGATTTTGTTGCCCGCGGGATTGTATTTATTGGAAAGAACCGATGATGAATCCGCGCCGCAGGCAATCGCCGACAAAATCTATAAAGGAGGCTTGGCAAACACTCAAGAAGGGCTTTATTTGTTTGACGCGAATTGCCGTTTGCAAGACGCGATTGTTTCCGGCGCCAAGTGGCCGGCAGGGGATAACGCTTCCAAAAAAACGATGATTCGCTTGCCGGATTTGCGCTGGCAAACTTCCGCGGCCGGCGGCGGCACGCCGCGGGCGGAAAACAAATAATTTTGGACAATTTTGCCGAAAAAGCGTATAAAGTAGTTGTGTGGCGCTAATTTCAAATTAGCCCTTTTGAATATTATTATGACCGGGGGGAGTAATTTTTATGGATAAAAACACTTTTATTGAACTTGCCAAAGATGTTTACAAGCTTACGCTTTTGTTTCCCAAAAAAGAACCCTTGCGTTACAAGTTGCGCCAAATTATTGATGATCTCATCGCTGAATTTGTAATGGAGGGGAATGACTACGCGGGAAATATTGTTCGCCTCTTTGAATTGATGGTTGCGTATCTTGAAATTGCCGCAAGCCAAGATTGGGCCGCACCGGCCGAAATCGCGAAAGTAAGTGCCAAGTGCGAAAAAATCAGCCGGGAATTTTGCGAAAGTGAACCATCAAGCCAAGCCGGATTGGAAAATGCCATTGAAGAAGCGGGGCAAGAAGCGGCCGAAGTTGAATTGCCGGAAACCGCCGAACAAATTATCGGGCAGGATTTTGTTATAATTTCCGAAGAGTCGAAATCCGGAATAATTCCATCCTTGCCGCGAGACTTAATGGATCCCAAAATATCAGCGATACCAATGATTGGCGTGGAGTCTCCGATCATAT
The DNA here is from genome assembly GCA_964523275.1 of uncultured Candidatus Saccharibacteria bacterium. GTDB lineage: Bacteria > Patescibacteriota > Minisyncoccia > Minisyncoccales > UBA5738 > UBA5738. Next base: position 2,462 of record CAZFZI010000015.1, on the reverse strand, counting down.
CAAATGTTGCCGCGCCGGCGTCTTGCGAAAAAAAAGAAGAAGATATCGGCGATACCGCTGATGATGTTAATTCCGACGGTCAAGCCGCGCTTACTGCCGGCCAGATTGCCCGCCAGAACCGAATTATGGAATTTTTGAAGGAAAAGGGAAGCGCGCAAGTTTGGGAAATTCAAAACATATTTCCCAGCGTGAGCAAGCGCACGATTCGCCGCGATTTTCGCTCAATGCTGGAGCAAGGGCTGATTGAAAGGACGGGCGAGCGCAACACCACGGCCTATAAGCCAAAAATAAATCTTTCCTGATTAGTATTGATTTTTTGTCAAATTCGTGTTATTATTTGCGGAAGTCAATCGGCCGTTTGCCGGCGCAAACGGCGTGGTTTGTTGCTCAATTCAATGGATAAAAATCAAGAAAAATTCAGCCGAATCTATGACGAATGCGTGGAAAAGATTTATCGGTTTGTTTTTCTGCGCGTGGAGTCAAAAGAGGTCGCGCAGGACTTAACCTCGGAGACCTTCTCTCGGTGCTGGAACAGTTTCAAGCAAAATCCCGAAGATATCAAAAATCCGCGCGCTTTTTTGTACAGAACCGCTAAAAATTTAGTGGTTGATCATTATCACGCCCGGGACAAAATAAAGACTGTCTCTCCGGAACTGGTGGAAAATCATTTGGTTGATTGCAAAGTAAATCTTGAACAAAAAGCGATGCTGGCGTCGGATATGGAAAATGTTCGCAAGGCGATGTCCCATCTGAATGAAGATTATCAAAACGCGATTTCTTGGCGTTATATAGATGACCTATCAATTAAGGAAGTGTCCCATCTATTGGAGCGATCCGAAGAAGCAACACGGGTACTGCTTCATCGCGCGATAAAGGAACTGCGGACAAGGCTATCTTAATCCAAGGTGTAACATTTTTGTGATTTTTGCGTCATAACTTGTGTAAGCCGAAAAATATGAATTCCGAAAAAGAATTAATCAACAGAATAAAGAATCTAAAAGAAATTAAGCCCGACAAAGAATGGGTGGTTTCGTGCAAGGCGCGCATTATGGGGCAATCAGCGGCAAGGCAGGAATCGCCGTTTATTATTTTGGCCAAAAATTTTGTTTTTCAATATCGCGCGGCGCTGGCCGGGTTGGTGTTAATGATTGGCGCTACCGGCGGGATGCTGGCTGTCGCTCAAACCGCTTTGCCGGGTGAACCGCTATACGGACTAAAAAAAATTGCGGAGAAAAGCATTGCGGCGGTGATGGGACAAGACGATCGCGCCACGGCGAACTTGCGGCTGGCGGCCAAGCGTTTGGAGGAGATTGATATTATTTCGCAAAAGAATTTGGTGCAAAATTTGCCGGCGGCGTTCTATGAATACAAGATTGCCAAAACCGCGGCTAAAAAAGAAGTGGCCGAATTGGTTAAGAGCAATCCGGACAGGGCTGGCGAGATTGCCAAGGAAGCGGCGTTGGCAATGAAAGATATTGACAGCAGGGAAAGGCAGGTATATGCCGTGCTGGGGCTGGAACAGGTTGTTTCCGCCGCCGCAGATTCGTCCGAAGCCGCGGAAGACAAAAAAATCATTGAATCTTTGATTATTTATTTCAACGGTAACGAATTATTGTCCGAAGAGCAAGCGGCTGATTTGAATAGAGTGAGGGATCTGTATTCCGCGGGGGATTATACCCGGGCCGTTGATTATTATTTGAGCAGTTCGTTAAACAGGTAGTTTTTCAAAAGCCGCGGGAGAGTTTTGCCAATCTTACCACAAGAAAAGGTTTGCAAAACTCTCCCGCGATCCCGCCTGTGGCGGGGTTAAGGGACTAAGCAGTCGCGATCTTCACGGCTTTAAAGCTTTGGCTGGGAGGATTTCCCGCGATGTGCGGGCAAAAACGGTCGGCGCGACAAAAGTTAAAAAAAAGGTTTAAATAAAAATTAAAACCTTGAGTAAAAAATATTATTAAACAATGAATAGCAAGAAATTAATCGCCGGCGTTGTTGCCTTGGCGATGGCGGCGGCGATCGTTCCCTCTGCGGGACAAGCCGCGACTGCCGAAGAATTGGCGGCTCAAATTGCCCAGTTGCAGGCTCAGTTAGCCAGCTTGATGGGACAATTGGGCGACACTACCGGCACGGTTTCCTCAACTGCTCCGGCGGCGTGCGCGGGTATTTCATTCACGAGGAATTTGACTTTGGGTTCGCAAGGAGCCGATGTTCAATGTTTGCAATCAATATTGAATCAAGACCCGACAACGCAAGTTGCGGCAACGGGTGTGGGTTCAATTGGTTCTGAAACGCAGTATTTCGGCGGCTTGACCAAAACTGCGGTGGTGGCTTTTCAGAACAAATATGCCACTGAAGTTTTGGCTCCGGTCGGTTTGACCGCGGGCACCGGTTTTGTGGGCGCTTCCACTCGCGCGAAATTGAACGCGATGTTGGTGAGCACAACCGGCACAACCGGAACAACCGGT
>CAZFZI010000014.1:0-14659 GCA_964523275.1 uncultured Candidatus Saccharibacteria bacterium | reverse complement strand
TATATCACATTTGAACTCAAAGCGTTGTGAATATATTCTCCTCTTTCTTTTTTCATATATCCAGGAGGAAATTCTCAATCGTAAGGCGCGGGTGAGCGTTGGTGGCGCGCAATTCAAAATCCAGTGTTTGGATTTTTTTTAATATACCGGCAAATTTTTCCGGCAACTGATCATCATTCTTTTCTTTATCTTTCAGTTTGGAAAAAACAAACTGCGCCGATTCTTCTTCGCGCGGATTGCGTGGGTCCGACCCACGCAGAATTTTCGCTTGCGCGGATTGCGTGGGTCCGACCCACGCAGAATTTTCGCTTTTCAAAGATTCCAAAAGTTTGTTGCGAAAATGGGATTGCCAGATTTCAACAATCTCGCCCAAATCCATTTCCGAATTTTCGCTGTCGGTGATCTTTTTGGCATAGGCGAATTTTTCCGGCAGCTCGGAAGCAACAATTCGCGTGAATTCCTTGGCCGCTTTCTGCCATTTTTGCGCCAAATCCAAGTTTTTCAAAAAATCAACCATCCGACCCGGCCGGCCAAACGATAATTCAACAATTTCATTTGCTCGCTCATCACTCATTGCGATTTTGTTTTCCGCGCGCCATTGCCGACAAAGCTGCCGCATTTGGTTTTCGGGCAGAAAATTGAATCTCAAAATCTGGCATCGCGAGCGCACAGTTTCCAAAAGCCGTTCGGCGTTGGAAGCAACCAATATCAATAACGCCGCGCCGGACGGCTCTTCCAAAGTTTTCAGCAAACAATTTTGCGCCTCGCTGTTCATCAGGTGCGCTTCGTCAATTATCGCGACTTTATACCTCCCCGATACCGGCGACAACGACAGTTTGGAAATTAACCCGCGGATTTGATCAACCGTAATCTCTTGAGCCCTCTTCTCGGTTTTTGGGTCAACCAAAGGCGCCAAAAACAAAAAATCCGGCAACGCCGATTTTTCTTTTACCGAAAAATCAAAAATCCTTGAAATCCATTCCAAGGCAAAGGCTTTCTTGCCAATCTTGTCCGGACCGGAAAAAATATAGGCATGTCCCATGCGCCCGGCAATCCTCGCGGCTTCAAGAGATTCAAACTGTTTTTGATGACCCAATACCACAACCAACGCTTAACTCTTGACTGTTGACTGTTGACAAATTTTTAATCCAAACGCGTATTTTGTTAACAGCTAACGGTTAAAAGTTAAAGGTTATTTCTTTGTCATTATGCTCTTCTTGTAGAAATCCATGTTTTCCAAAACCGCGCCTGTTCCTTTTGCCACGCACAAAAGCGCGTTTTCCGCCAAAACGCAAGGGACTCCGATGGTATTGCTCACCAATTCGGGAAGGTTGGCCAACAAACTTGATCCGCCGGCCAAAACCATTCCTTTGTCCATAATATCGGCGGAAAGCTCCGGCGGCGTGTCGCGCAAAACCGATTTGATGGTCTGCGTGATCTCAAGCAACGCGTCTTGCACCGCCTCGCTTATCTCGTTGGAATTAATTTTTATATTGCGAGGCAGGCCGGTGATCAAGTCGCGCCCGCGGATTTGCATGGTTTTGGGATCTTTTTCGGGAATCGCCGTGCCGATATTGATTTTGATGTCTTCGGTGGTTTGGTCGCCGATAGCCAAATTATGTTTGCGCTTGACGTAATCGGCGATTGCCGCGTCTATCTTATCGCCGGCCACGCGCAAAGACTGAAAATTAACAATTCCGCCCAACGAAATCACCGCCACTTCAGTGGTGCCGCCGCCGATATCCACAATCATATTGCCCGAACATGAATGGATGGGAATACCCGCTCCAATCGCGGACAAAATCGGCTCCTTGCACAAATAAACCGCCTTGGCGCCGGCGTTCATCCCCGCTTCAATCACCGCGCGACGCTCGGTGGAAGTTATCCCTGCCGGCACACTGATGACCAATTCAGGTTTAAAAAAACGAAATTTGCCCGAAACACTGTCAATGAAATAACGAATCATCGCTTGCGTAACCACAAAATCGGCAATAACACCGTCTTTCAACGGCCGATAGACCCGAATCGTATCGGGCGTTCTGCCAATCATTTCATTGGCCTGCGTTCCCACCGCTAAAATCTTGTTTTCATCCAAATCAACCGCCACCACCGACGGCTCCTGCAAAACCACCCCTTTTTTGGGAACAAATACCAATGAATTTCTTGTGCCAAGGTCAATTCCAAGCTTCATAAAAAATTAAAACGCAAAGCGCAAAACAAGAATACAAAGATAAATTTTGCGTTTCCGTTTTACGCTTTTCGCTTTACGCTTTAAGTTTCTTAACACTATCCCATTTCCCTTCTTTTGGCAATCAAAACAATAAAATACGCGATAAATATCATTGCTCCGGTAATCAGCAACAGCCATTGATATCCAAGGCGATCAATCACCAAACCGCCGAAAATCGCGGCCAGCGCGATGCCCAGCGGAGAAAAAACAGTGTCCAGCGCCGCACCTTCGGCGGGCCGGCTTTTCAATTCTTTGGCCAGAAGCGCCGATCGGCCGGTATTAACCAAAAACCCGCCCACTCCCCGGGAAAATTCAATGAAAAAGGCGCCGACATAATTTAAAACAGGCAGAAAAATTCCAAACATCGCCGTTGACGCGCCGGCAACCGCCGCGCCACGCAAAATCCCGCTTTCGGGACGGCCGTTTTGCCAGCGGCGCAAAATAAAAAAATAAAATATTGAAAATGCCGCCGCCATAATTGCCACAAAACGCAAAATTTGCGTTTGATCCAAACCAATATCATCGCGCAAGAAAAGCACAAAAAACGGATGCAGGGCGTTTGCCGCCAATAATACAACAAATGAAAGCGCGATGTAGCCGGCGGCGATTTTGGTAAATGCCAGCTTGAAGGCTTTTTCCCAGCCATTCTTGAAATGCAACCAAGTTAAATGACCGCGTTTTGTGTGCCACGGATTGGTAATCATACCCGCGGAAATCAACGCCGCGTACACGCAAATAAAAGCGCTTGTCATAAAAGCCGCTTCAAAGCCGAATTTCCAAACGATCAACGCGCCAACAGCGGGCGCCAAGGCCGCGGACCAAAAACTGGCATTGTAAAACCAGGAAAAATCATGTTCGCTGTCACCGTCGGAATCCGCAATCAATAGCGCGCGGGACGCAGTGAAAAAGAATGCCGCCGAAATTCCCAGCACGATTTGCCATAAATAGGCTATTGCCACCCCGCCCCAAAACACCATCCCCAGCGCGTAGGCCGCATAGCCCAAACATCCCGCCGCGGCCATCAATGCCGGATGAATCGCTCGCGACAAAAATCCGGCCAAGGGCGCGGCAACCGCCATGGGAAAATAAATCCAAAAATAGACTTCCCCGATTTGCAACAAAGAAAGCCCCGTAGCGGCCAAAAACAAAGGATAATATAAAGAAAAGATTTTGTAGCCGAACATCAGCGAAAAATGCGCCAGCGCCGCCTCCCGCGCAATGTGGTTTGCGCCATTATTGTGATTGCCATTCTCTTCCATAATTAACAATTATAGCACAAACAAAAACAAGATTTAAGATTTTTTTGTTGAAATCAAATTTCAACAATCATATGCAAGTATCATGCTACGTAGCAAGGTAAGTAGCAAATTGCGCGATCACGAATTATGAATCATAAATAAAAAAAAGAAGCGCCCCCATCCAATCCCCAAAAAGGAAAGTGATAAAAACGCCTAACACGAGCAAGATTTTTCCTTTGCCAGTTCTCGCACCTCCAGCTTCGCTTCATTCATTAACGACAAGATATATTTTTTATCTCCATCATTGCCTTGAATTTTACCGGCTAGCCCCAAAGAAAATCGAGCTACCTTAAAAAATTCGCGGTAAAACCTAATCGCTCCGCAAGTGCTGCCGCTATCGCGATTTAATCGCGCCTCCTCAAGCATATACTCCATTGCTTGCATGTCCAAAAGCTATCCCTCCATAACACATCGCCAGCCGCTGATTAACGCCTCTCCAGCGTCAATCAGCCCTTTTACCAATTCATCCTCAAACACTTCAAACACCTTTCCTCAATAGAATAACCACACTTTAGCGGATTTGTCAACCGCAGGCAAAAATAAATCCGGCGGCAAGATTTGGATTCTCACCCAAACCCCGCTACCGGAATCTACGCACCGCAAATAACACACGTAAGGTCTGGCCCGGATACCACTTTCGGATTGCCACAACCCAAACAGTTATCTTGCCATTCCTCGCCGCACCCACATTCAAACCAGACTTCAAATCGATCGTTGCCTATTTGCCTCAAGTCTAAATCTGCTTTTGCGCCACATTTAATGCAATCCATAAAGTATCCTCCGATGTTATCAAATCATGTTTTTGGGGTTTTGTCAAATTTTTTGGCGCAAAAATCGCGGAAATAAAAAAACGAATTAGCCAAGGTCGCACCCCTGCTCCGCGAGCTACGCAGGGGAACGACCTTAAAATGCGGATACGCAAGGAGCGGTTGAAAAATTAAGGCAATGGGATATGATGGAAATACCGCTAACAAGTTCAAAATGAGCAAGGGACTTAGAACAACTCTGTTTATATTTTTTGTGACGGCATTTGTGATCGGCGCGCCCGCGTTGGCGCTTTACGCCCAAGGATACCGGATTAATTGGCCCCTTGAGGCGGGCAAAAAACTGATTGTCAAAACCGGTGGGCTTTTTGTTAAAGTGAGCCCCAAACAAATCGCCATCTATGTTGACGGGCAAATGGAAAAACAAACCGATTTTTTCTTTGATTCGGCGCTGGTCACCAATCTTTTGCCCCGATTGCATCAAGTCCAAATCAAAAAAAACGGCTATCAAACATGGGAAAAGAATCTGGAAGTTAAAGAAAAAGAAGTTGTTGAAGCTAAAAATATTTTTTTATTTCCCGAACCGGCCAACATTGATTTTCCAATCGCGGAAAAAAATATTGATGATTTTATGCTGTCGCCCGACAAAAAGAAAATCGCCTTGCGCTATCAAGACGAAGCGGGGTTGGTGATAAAATCCCATGACATCGCCGGCGGCATCACCATCAAACTGATTGACCAAAGCAATTTCGCGATCAAAGATCCAAAGTTTGGCGGCTGGAAATGGCTTGACGAAAAAACTTTGGAAATTTGGGCAACCGGCGGCGAAATTGTTGAAACTTATTCTGTGATTATTGATAAAACCCCGCCCCAAATAATCAAAAAATCCGACACGCCAAGCATTACGGCAACCGCGGAAAACACAACCGCCGCCCAAGAACTGGCCGCCGCCCAAGCTGGCGATGCGCGCTATTATCTGGCAGACGACGGCTCTGTTTATAGAGCCGGCACCGGTGAAACGCCAACCCAGGCCATCGCCGCCAAAATGGATATTCAACCGCAAACCGAATATGCTTTATGGATTTTTGGCAATTATTATTTCGTTAAAGCCGATACCGAACTGTTTGTTGCCCAAAAAAATTCAGCGAATTTTGAAAAAATTCTCAAAGGAGCATCGGCTAATCCCAAAATTTCTCCCAACGGCCAAAAAATCGCCTATTGGTCCGATTCAGAGATTTGGATATTATATCTGGAAAACAAAAACGACCAGCCGACAGCGAAAGCAGGCGACAAAATATTCATCGCGCGGCTTTCGGAAAAGATCACCGATTGCGACTGGTTCAATTCCGACTATCTGGTCTTTGCCGCCGGCGACAAGATCAAAACCGCCGAAATTGACAATCGCGACAAGATCAACTTTGCCGACCTGGCGCAAATTTCAAAAATCACCAAACAAGAGCAAAACGTTGTGGCACGAATGTTTATGAACCAAAACCAAAAAACCGTCTATCTATTCGCCAACAACACGCTCTATAAATCCGAACCGATAGAATAAAAACTCATTGAATCATTTAGCCGCTAGAAAACCAAAAAACGGAGCATTAATTTGCCCCGTTTTTTGGTTTCAAAATTCACCCCCATCTATTCGCCTATTCATACGAATAAGTTCATGACAATACGCGGGATGATAGCAGATGCTAAAATTGAGGAGCGGCGCGCGAAATCCGTTTTTGCGGATTCCAGAGGAGAGAGATTTGATTCTGCGCCCCTCCCCAATTTAAACACCCCGTATTGAAATTTGAAAAGGTCTATCCTCGGCGTAATCGCAGAGGTTAGTCCTTGTCAAATTTCGTATTTTAACTGATCTTGTCCAGCAGTGTAATTTTGGCTTTGCATTTTACGCTTCAGCGTGCCAAAATTCTACTGCTGGATTCTCTGATTCAGACCGCAATTTTCAATTATGACCTGAATAAAGAATGGAAAGTTTTTAATTCGGAGAACCTTCCAAAACTCCTAACCCTATCCGCGCGAAACCACTCGCACGGATTTTGAGAGGATTAAGGCCTCTCATCCTCCAAAATCTGTCTTGTAAAGTTCGCCGAATATAGCGAACCGCCACACACCGGACAATCCTGCTGGCCTAACGCCAGCTCGGATGCATACCAGACTTTCCCGCAGAGGGAGCATTGAAATTGCTCCTCCTCCACGATAATTTCTGGATAGGAATAACCATCTTCCCACCAGAAATATTCAGGCATCTTTTCCCCTTCGATCCAGGCATAACCCTCATACTCGGGCTCACCCTTACGAAGCGGACGCCATTCGGGCTCGCTCCGGCAGTACTTAACCACTACCGGCTCATCCGGTTCATCCACCGGATGAGCTACATCAGCTCCTTCCAACTCACCCCAGAAGAAGCCCTTATGAGCTTCTCTCTTCGTAGACGCGACCCATGCCTGCTTGCATGGACCCATGCCCACCAAAGAGCAGGCGGGGCAAGCCACTGTGCATCCCATTCCGGATCGATCTCTCTCGCCATCTCACTGATATGGCTGTGCCAATTCCCACCAACTCTTTCGGCAGGGATAGTAATGATGGCGCTACTCCACCCAGGTAAGTATTCCATCCCTCGCCAATCCCCAAAATAGATGAGGATTGTGGTTTTGCTTCCCGTGATATATCTTACCCAGTGGCCTTCTCCTTCGAGAGGCACTTCAATTTCGACAGAATGGTTCTGCCCATCCTGTCGCTCTTCTCGAAGAGTCTCCAGAAACTCTTCTTCGCTTTTGGGAACTGAATCCCAGAAGCGAAGGTCTTTAAAGATCTCTTCAAAGAGAACAGCTTCCCTCGGTACGCGAGCGCTAAGCTCGAATTTCATCTTCATCACTTATCATCTCCACCACCCTTTTCGGGTAGTATTTTAGAAAGTTCACTGCCATCCAAAATACTACCCAAAAATCTCCATATTAAATTTTCAGAAACTCCTCTGATTCGGACCACAATCTTTCAATTACGATCTGAATTCGGAATCAGCACTTTTCTGCTTATTGTTTTGGTTTGTACTGCCTTTGCTCAAACCAAGCCCAATCATATCGTTGTTCATTGAGCCGCGCCACCTCAACCGAAATCCGTTTGATATTTTCCAAAAGCTTGGGAGAAATATTGTATTTTGGGTTGAACATAATAATGGAATATATACAAATTATAGACGATTGCCAAGAATAAGGGGCGCATTATGATAAAAGCCGCCCATTTCTGGACGGCTTTTAATTTTAAGATAATAAAACCAACCCTACCTACCGCTTCGCCCACTGGGGAGCGCGGCGGGCTTTTTTCAAGCCGGGTTTCTTTCTTTCTTTCATTCTGGGGTCGCGGGTGAGATAGCCGGATTTTTTCAACCGTTTTTTGAAATCGGCATTAAACAACACCAGCGCGCGCGTGATGCCGTGGCGCAGTGCCTCGGACTGCGCGTTAATCCCCCCGCCCTTGACTCGCGCCGTAATGCGAAACCGCTCGGTGCAATTCATTTTCACCAGGGGCGCCTCAATAACCGTCTTAAACTCAACTCCCTTGAAATAGTCTTCAAACGGTTTTTCGTTGACCGAAAAAACCTTATCGCCCTTGGTATACAAACGCACGCGCGCCGTCGCGGTCTTGCGCCGGCCCACTGCTTCATAGTATTTATCGGCTTTCTTTTTGCCCGCGGCATCAGCTTCCACGCCAACGGCAACCACCGGTTTTTCTGCCGGAGTTTTGGCCGCTACTGTTTTCTTGGCAACCACCGGTTTTTCTGCCGGAGTTTTGGCCGCTACTGTTTTCTTGGCAACCACCGGTTTTACCGCCGGGGTTTTTTCTTTTTGTTCTTCTTTGGTTTCTGCCATATTATTGCTTTACGGTTAATCTTTTTATCATCCGATCGCGCAATTTGTTTGTCGGAAGCATGCGGTACACCGCGCGACGCAAAACTTCATCGGGCCTTTCGTTCATCATCCGGCCCATTGTTTTTTCTTTCAACCCGCCCATATAACCGCTGTAGCGGTAATATTTTTCCTGTTCAAGTTTTTTGCCGGTGATCTTGATATTTTTGAAATTCTTAACCACCACAAAATCGCCCGCGTCAACATGCTTGGCAAATCCGGGTTTGTCTTTTCCGCGCAAAAGCGTTGCCACACGGGCAGACAACTTTCCCAACGCAATGTCGGCGGCATCAATTGTATGAGTTTCTCTTTCCATATTTTAGGATTTAGATTCTTCTTGTTTGTTTTCTTTAACTTTTTTGCTTTCTTTTTCCGCGGCCTTGGAAAGTTTTTCTGATTTTTTAGAAGGCTTTTTTGATTTCTTTTCCTTGCTTTCAACAATCTTTTCATCCGCGGGCCGGTCCAACAATTCAACCACAGCCATCGGCGCGCCATCGTGGATGCGCGGACCGATTTTAATCACGCGCGTATAACCGCCAACGCGATCTTTGAAACGAGGCCCGATCAAAGCAATCAATTTCTGGCCGGCGCGAACCGGCAACGCTTTAGCCAAAGCTTTGCGGGCCGCCAGATCATTTTTCTTGGCCTTGGTAATTAATCTTTCCACCAGCGCCGCGGCTTGCCGTGCGCGAACTTTGGTGGTCTTTATCCTTTCTTGGATAATCAAATTGGCCGCAAGCGCCCGCATAAACGCCCTCCTTTGATCGGTTTTCCGGCTGAATTTTTTGCCCTTGATTCTCTTGTACATATAATAAATTATGATTCAAACGCTTGCCTAAACATCTCAAAATGGCCCACCAATATCTCGGACGCCCGCGAGAACGCGGTTTCCGGAGTGATTGTGCCATCGGTTTCAATCTCAAAAATCACTTTATCAAAATCCGTGCGATCGCCAACGCGCATATTTTGCGCTTTGAACCCAACTTTCTTAACCGGCGTAAATATCGCATCCATCATAATCGCGCCAACTTCCAATTTGGTTTTTCCCTCGCGCATCTCTTTGGAAAGATAACCAGTGCCTTTTTCAACTTTGATTTCCATTTCCAGCTTAGCGGTTTTTGACGTGAGATTGGCAATACGTGCTTCGGGGTTGGCCAATTCAAGCTGGCTGGGAATTTCCAAATCCGCGGCAGTGATCTCTTTTTCACCCTTGGCCTTCAAAACACAAACTTGCGGTTCATCGCCGTTTACCTTAAACCTCAACTGGCGGATGTTAATCATTAATGTAATCGCGTCTTCGGCCACCCCCGCAATGGTGGAAAACTCATGCGGCACGCCCTTAACATTGATTTGAGTCACCGCCGCGCCTTCAAGAGAAGAAAGCATCACGCGACGCAAAGCGTTGCCCACGGTAACTCCGTAGCCCGGATAAAGAGCCTCAATTTCAATTAGGGCATAATTCCCTTTTCTTTCAACTACTTTTGGCGCAAGAGGTAATGGTATCATAAACTTTTACCGTGAATCCTCGAACTCTCCCCCGCCGCGGCGGGAGGCGCCCAGGAAGCCAACGGAAATTAAAATTATTTAGCGTAAAATTCAAACACTGATCCGATTTCCGCGGGAGGCATCACTTCTTCCAAAGTTACATCGCCGGATCTTTTGCCTTCCATTTTTTCCGGATCAAGCGCAAGCCACGCAGGCGCTTTGTGAGACTTCAAATCAGCTTTCAAACGCGTGAAATAGGTGTTGCCGGCCTTGCGGGAAGCCACTGTTACCACATCCCCCTTGGCAATTTGGCGCGATGGTAAATTTGTCGGCTTGCCGTTGACCAGAAAACTTTTATGGCTCACCAACTGCCGCGCCGCCAAGCGGGAAGGAGCAAAACCCAGCCTGAAAACCACATTATCCAAACGGCTCTCCAATAAGCTCACCAGTGCCAAAGGCAAATCGGTAATAGTCCTTTTTTTGGAAATAACCGCTTTTACATAGTTTTTGAATTGCTGTTCGCGCAAATTATACCACGCTTTCATACGTTGCTTTTCGCGCAGTTCACGACCAAATTCCGACAGAGTTCGCGTGCGACGCTTGCCCTTCTTTCCGGGAGCGGTCGGTCGGCGCACCATCGCGCATTTCTGATTATAGCAACGAGCGCCTTTGAGAAACAACTTCGCGCCCGCCCGCCGGCAAATTTTGCATTTAATATTGGTTTCCATTATAACAAATTTAAAATTTTTGATTTTTTAGACTCTTCTCGGCTTGCGAGGCTTGCACCCGTTGTGCGGTATAGGCGTAACGTCTTTGATTGCGGCAACATCAATGCCACGCGCCACCAATGATCTAACTGCCGAATCCCGGCCCGAGCCAACGCCTTTAACCAAGACTTTCACTCTTTCCACTGAAAACTTTTTAATAATTTCAGCCACCGCCTCGGCCACCTTGGAAGCCGCGAACGGCGTGCCTTTCTTGGTTCCCTTAAAACCGATGCTTCCCGCTGATTTCCAGCACAAAACATTTCCACTTTCATCAGCAAACGAAATAATCGTGTTGTTGTAGGTTGAAGAGACAAAAACCTTGCCATGGCGCGACCGCGCCGGATTTTTCACCGTGTATTCCTTTTTCACCTTGGCTTCAACGGCGTCTCTCTCTTTTAACAAATCCTCTTTATTTTGAACGGCAACATGCTTCTTACCCATTGTATTTAATAAAAATTAAGCACTAATCTCTAAATCCTAAACAAATTAACAAATTCAAAATAATAAATTCAAAAGTTAAATATGTATTTTGCTTGAAATTCAAGATTTTGGATTTTAGATTTGTTTAGAACTTGTAATTTGGAATTTTCCAATCTTTAATCGGCGATTATGTCGGAGATGCGGCCGGCTTTCTGCCCGACCCCACGGTTTTGCGCACATTTCCGCGCACGGTGCGAGTGTTGGTTTTCGTCCGCTGGCCTCTCACCGGCAGATTGCGCGAATGGCGCATCCCGCGCCAAGAAACGATGTCTTTCAAACGCTTAACATTCATCATCACTTCGCGCTTCAAATCTCCCTCAACATGATAGCGCTTTTTGATGGTCTCTTCAATCAATTTCATCTGTTCGGGGGATAAATCTTTGGCTTTCACCGAACTGTCAATCTTGGCTTCTTTGAGCACAACTTTGGCCGACGGTCTTCCAATCCCATAAATATATCCCAACGCAATCCCTATTTGTTTGTTATCCGGTATGTTAACACCGATTATTCTGGGCATATTACAAATTAAAAATTTAAAGTGAAAAACACAAAGCAAGAATACGCGATCGCATTTTTGCTTTGCGTTTTGCGCTTTTGATTTCACGCCTCCTACCCCTGCCTTTGTTTATGTTTGGGATTTTTTTTGCAAATAACATAAACGCGGCGCGATCTCTTCACGATTTGGCAATCCTTGCAAATTTTTTTCACAGATGCTCTCACCTTCATATTTTATGTTTTACGGTTTCTTTAATTTAAAACTTTTTATGGCCAATTTTCGCGGTCAACTAATTATTCGGCTTGCCCCGATAAACAATCCGGCCGCGGGCGTTGTCGTAAGGACTCATTTCCACGGTTACCGTATCACCGGGCAGAATTTTGATGCGAAACATTCGCAACTTGCCCGCCAAATGGCAAAGCACTTCCCTGCCATCAGAAAGCTTGACGCGAAAATGCGCGTCCGGTAACGATTCAAAAACTTGTCCTTGAAATCTGGGTGTTTTTTGTTTTGACATTGGCACAATTTAAAAGTCTATCAAATAACAAGATAAAAGTCAATCCCTCACTCAAGAATGGTTTTTATTTCAATCCTATCCAAGTCGCGAGGCACGCTAAACCGCCACGGTGGCGACAGCCGAACTTCAACTTGCTTGGTTCCGGGCTGGTTCATCAAAAATAATTCGGCTTCTTCGGCCTTTTTTTCCGACAGGCCCTTTTTCAAATTTTCCGGAATCATCCCCAAATAAACCATTGCGCGCATGGACAAATCCAAAGACAGCATACTCCCCGCCTCGTCAACGCCCGCATAAGAAGATTCAAAATTCAAACTGTTTTCATCAATTAAGCTCCCTTCGGCCAATTTGCTCAAAACAAATTCCTTTCCCAAAACATCAAGGTCGGATTTTTTATACGCAACCACCGAAGCTTTGGCATTGATTTGTCCGCCGATTCTGGCAATGTTGTCGCCAACTTTGGCGGCGATTTCGGGATCGCCCAATTCAAATTTTATCGCGCTTTCATCGGCAATCTCCAAGCCTTGTTCTTTGGCCTTTGCAACTAATTCTTTTTTTATTTCTTCTTTGGCTCGATTTTCAATCTCGGTCTTTGCGTTTTTTAGATCCTCCTGGGTAACTTCGGGAGCGCTGTCAAGCGAACCGCCGGTGAACTTTTCAAAAGATTGAGCATAGACAAAAGTGTATTGCGCCGTGCCCGCCAATCCCGGAACGGAAAAAACGGAAGGCTCAATGTTGTATTTTTCGCCGGCGCCATCGGCAACAACTTGCGCCACCGCCGAAGATTTGGCCGGCAAGACAATGCTTTCCGTTGTTCTAAACCAAGGTGATTCATCTCCCTCCAATGCCGGTTGAAATTTTTCCAGCGGCGCTTGCAAACGGGTATTTTTAACCAGCGTTTGCGGATTGGTGTAATTATTGAAAATTTTTACCGCTCCCCGCGCCCTTCCCTGCGCGCTTTTCGTGCCGGTGGCCGGCGCGTCTCCGGCAACAATTTTTTCCGCGGTAATCGTAAATCCGGGAATCGTGCCTCGCGCCAGATCAATCTGGCCGACGGACAAATCAATGGCAACCCGCGTCTCGTGGCTCAAAACCGAAGTTTCCGGCCAAATTTTAATCACTGCCTGGGCAAATTTGGCATCCCAAAAATACATTCCCGCCAAAATCACGGCAATAAAAACGCCTATTTTCAATGGCAACCCCTTGAAAAATCCTCCCCCCTCGGGTTTGAAAATTTCCTCCCGCTCTTGTTCTCTCTCATAATTTTTATTATTAAAAACAATTTTGGGCTTTACCTCTTGTTCCGCCAGCGGAATCTGCGCCAAGAAAGGCATTCCCGGCTCGGGATCCGGCGCGGGTGACGGCAAGGGCATTCCCATCGCCCGGCCTTCCGGCTTTTGGCGCGGCGGAATAATATCAATTACTTTTTTAACCATATTAAAAAAAAATAAATTACTTGAATCTCCACAATGTCTATTATAGCAAACAATTGCCGGCGCGGGCAAACCCGGAATTTTAATTTTGATTTTTTAGGTGTACTTGTCCGCGATCGCCGAAGCCGCAAACGAAAACGGTTTAATCATCGGCTCAAACCCATTCCCGCGGATCAACCCCGTCACCTCGCGTATCATTTCGCGCGTGGCGCCGCGCTCCCCCACGTCGGCGTGAATGTAGGAAAAATCCCATTTCAAATTGTCGGGCATCAAAAGTTTGCGCAATTCCAACGTCTCGCGCAAAACCAGCGCCAGCTCGCAAGAGAGCAAGACTTCCTGCAAAATCCTCTGTTTGAAATTATAAAATTTGCGCTTTCCGTAATTGATTTTTTTCAAAAAAAACCGGCCGCCGCCGCCAATCCGGCGGGCCACAATCGTGGCCGGAAAATGCGGCTGTTCCAAAGACGCCGAATCACACCCCACCACGATTTCATATTCCTTTTGCGGCTGCTCTTCCATATACGCGAAAATTTCCTTGATGGTGTCGTCAAAGCTCAAATCGCCTTTGGTGGGATTGAAAAAAAATCCGTCCCTGAAATTGTTGTCTGAATTATATTCTTCCATCTTATTTTTCCGCCTTCATTTTTTCGCTTTTCGTTTTTCGCCTTAAACTTTACGCTTTAAACCTTACGCTTTCCACCCCCTCATTCTACCACCCCCGCCCAGAATTTCAACCTCCTCGTATAAAAAAACAGAGAGAATTGAAATCTCTCAAATATCCGCTGGACATTCATAGTAACTCTGCATCGGCAACGGCCCTACAAAATAGAAAGCTCCGCCTTGATGTATGGAAAACATAATATCCAATTCACAACCAGAATTGTTACATCTGCAGAAATAACGGCCGTTGGCATCTCGCCATTCGGACATATTATGCCCGAGTTTTTTAAATTTTGCCGTTATTCTTGCCATCCTTTCTTCTTGCGTCCCTGGATCTTCAATCGTGCAAAGTATCCACGGACCGCCCGACTCCCAATCTTGTCCAAATTCGAGATGCCAGCCTTTATCTTTGTATTTTGCCGTTATTTTTTCTTGAACAATTGCGGGAATTCCCCCGCCAATTTGAAAAATAACGACAACCTGCCGATGGTTATAAGACGGATGGTCGGGATCAATAAAAGGACTCTGCAAAAGCAAGTGTCCGTCAATCATCATCTTTAATCCCTTGATAATATCCGCTTCACAAACTTGCGCTTCCAAATCCATTCTCAATAA
>CAZFZI010000013.1:3424-15885 GCA_964523275.1 uncultured Candidatus Saccharibacteria bacterium | reverse complement strand
CAATTTATTGAAATGGAATCCAAGATCGTGGGGCCGCTCACGTTCAAACAGTTTGTGTTCGTGGCCATTGGCACCACGATATCTTTTGTGGTCTATTTTTCAATAGGGAAAGCCAGTATGCCTCTGGCACTGGCGTTAATCGCCATCATAGAGGGCGGCGCGGGCGCGTTGGCGTTTGTGAAAATAGACGGCATTGATATTGTAAAAGTAATCCAGCATTACGTTGAATTTGCCATGTCAACGCGGATATTTTTGTGGCAAGGATTCCACCTTCCCAGCCAAACAGTGGTGGCAAAAGAAAAAATCACCCTACAAAAAGCGCCCACCGGCGTCAAAATCACGTCTTCGCCAAAAAAGAACAACTGGCAGCACATCCGCGATTATATGGAAACCGCTTAATTCAAAAATCAAATTATAAATGATAAATTTCAAACAAAATCAAAATTTTAAATTTAAAATTAAAATAAATACCAAATTTTTCGTTTTAAAGTTTTGATTTTGTTTATTGTTGAATTTTAGATTTTGATTTTTAGATTTTTAATTTGAAACATGGCTATCTTATCAACCCAACAATTTTTGGAAGTGGACCAGATCAAAGACGGCATCTTGGTGCTAAAAAACAAGGGCCTGCGGGGGATTATTATGGTTAATTCCATCAATTTCGCGCTGATGGCCGAAGAAGAACAAAATGCCGTTATCGGCCAATACCAAGAGTTTTTAAATTCTCTTGATTTTTCACTGCAAATTCTGGTGCAAAGCCGCAAACTAAACATCACCAGCTATCTGGACAAATTGCGCGACCTGGAAGCGCATCAAAGCAACGATCTGTTGCGCACGCAAGTGATTGAATATCGCAACTTCATCAACGAAATCGTATCGGGCGGCACGATTATGAACAAAACGTTCTATGTGATTGTGCCTTTCCAGCCGATACTGCTACCCAGCTTGGCCGCGGCAAGCGGGAAAAACCAAAATTTGAACCGCGAGAAAATCGCGCGCGCGGCGGCCGAACAATTTGAACAAAGCAAAACCCAGCTTTCGCAAAGAATGGAATTCGTGGCATTGGGCCTGCGTCGTTGCGGCTTGCAATGCGTGCCGCTCAACAGCCTGGAAATCACCGAATTTTTATGGAGCACGCACCATTTGGAAGATTCGGAGCGGGGATATTATCCGGAAATCCCCCCTGAGTTAATCCAATAGGATTAACTCAGGAAATCCAAAACACTAAATCCTAAATTCTAAATAAGCACAAAATTTAAAATCCAAAGACTAAAACAAGGATGTAAAATTATTTTGAATTTATTCAGGGTTTAGAATTTGAAATATTATGAGCCTATTTTCTTCTTCAAAAAAAAAGAAAAAAAACGATCTTCCCGGCCAGGAATTGCAGATGAAAACCATCAATATCCGGGACATCATCGCGCCGTCGTCAATCGTTTTGGCGGCGGATCATTTCAGAATCGGCGAAAGATACGGTAAATCGTTTTTTATTTTTTCCTATCCGCGTTATTTAAATTCGGGGTGGTTCACGCCGGTAATTAATCTGGACACCCCCATGGATGTGTCTTTCCATATTCATCCGGTGGACACCGGCGCCACGCTGAAACAGCTGCGCAAAAAACTCACCGAAGTGCAAGCCGAAATTATGGATCGGGAAGAAAAGGGGCTGGTGCGCGATCCGGCGCTGGAAATCGCCTATCAAGATTTAGAGGGGTTGCGCGACAAACTGCAAACTTCCACGGAAAGAATGTTCCGGCTGGGAATCTATTTAACAACCTATGAAAATGATTTTGAGAAACTGCGAGACATTGAAACCACTCTGCGTTCAATTTTGGAATCAAAGCTAATCTATATCAAACCGGCAACTTACCAGCAAAAAGAGGGATTTATTTCCACTTGTCCTTACGGGATAGACCAAATCCAAACTTACACGCCGATGAACACCAGCCCTCTTTCGTCAACTTTCCCGTTCATCTCCTTTGATCTGAGCGCCAACGAAGGAATCCTCTACGGCACCAATCTGCACAACAATTCATTGATACTTTTTGACCGGTTTTCCATGGAAAACGCCAACAGCGTGATTTTTGCCAAGTCCGGTTCGGGCAAAAGCTACACCGTTAAACTGGAAATTTTGCGTTTGATAATGATGGGGGTTGACGCCATCGTTGTGGACCCGGAAAACGAATTCAAAACCTTAGCCGCGGCCACCGGCGGATCTTTCTTAAATGTTTCCTTGTCGTCGCCTTATCATATCAACCCTTTTGATTTGCCCGAACCGCGAGAAGACGAAAACCCCTCCGACGTAATCCGTTCCAACATTATCAATATTGTGGGATTAATCAGAATTCTTTTGGGAGGAATGACTCCCGAGGAAGACGCCATCATTGACCGTGCGCTCACCGAGGTCTACGCGGCCAAAGATATTACCCCTCAAACCGATCCCAAATTATGGGCGGAACGCGTTCCGCTGATGCAAGATCTGGAAGCGGTGCTGGAAGGAATGGAGGGCGCCGACTCTTTGGTGCGCCGCGTCCGTAAATTCACGCAAGGAACTTATTCCGAATTTTTCAACCAGCCCACCAACATTTCCATGGACAAGCCGCTGGTGGTGTTTGGTATCCGCGATATGGAAAACGAATTCCGCACTTCGGCAATGTATATCATCATGCACTACATCTGGAACAAAGTCCGCTCCAAATTGCGCAAGCGGATTTTGGTGGTGGACGAAGCGTGGGTGCTGATGCAAAACGAAGACGGCGCGTCGTTTCTTTACGGCTTGTGCAAGCGGGCGCGCAAATATTGGCTGGGAGTTAGCACTATCACGCAAGACGTAGCCGATTTTATGCGATCCAACTACGGCCAGCCGATTATTACCAACTCTTCCATTCAAATTTTGCTCAAACAATCGCCGGCCACCATTGATGTGGTGCAAAAAACCTTCAATCTCACCGAAAGAGAAAAAGGGCTTTTGCTGGAGGCCGAGATCGGGGAGGGGCTGTTTTTCGCCGGCCAAAAACATGTGGCCATGAAAGTAGTTGCCTCCTACATTGAAGATCAAATCATCACCACCAATCCCGAAGAGCTTGTCAAAATTAAAAAAGCCAAAGAAGAAATTCAAAAAGCCTCCACGCCGGAAATTACGGCAAAAACCGCGCCGCCCGGCGACATTCATAAGCCAAATCCGGACATGCCTCCAAATCTCGAACCCAAAACCAACACCGCCTCCAACGCAAACCAAGAACAGAAAACCGCGCCATAAAGGCGCGGTTTTGCAATTTGCGTATTTATTTTTGGCGCGTTTATTCTGCCGGCCTGATCACAATCCGGCGCTCCGCGTCATAGCCGCGGCTTTCAGTGCTCACATCGCGGCGATCGGACAACTCCATATGCACAATCCGGCGCTCGTAAGAATTCATCGGCGGCAAAATAATTTCTTTTTGCGCCAGCGCCGCGTCATCGGCGGACGATACCGCCATCTGCCGCAAATAGTCCCGGCGTTTTTTGAGCCAATCGTTTACATCAACTTCAATAAAAATATTTTCACCAAACGCCTTGCGCGCCATTACGCGCAAAAGATGCGCGATTGCCCGCAGTGTCTCGCCATTTAGCCCGATTAGAATTTGCGCATCAGTAGTTTTGATATCAACTCCAATTGCGCCATCTTTGAGCGGCAAAACGGAAATTCGCGCATCGGAATCAATTTTATCCAACAGATCTTCGGTCATTTTTTTGATTTTTTTTGGGTCAATTTTTATGTCGTTCATATTTTTTACGATTAATCCGACAAATTGTTTTTCTTTAAAATGTAATATTGTTGAACAACGGAAAAAATTCCGGAAACAATCCAATAAAGACCCAAAGCCGAAGGCAGTCCCCAAAAAATCAGAACCGTGATCACCGGAAAAACATAGAGCGACTGGGTTTGCATCATCGCCGCAAAACGCTCGCTTTGGCTTTTTTCTTTTCCGGCCTTATCCGGCAAAACCGCGGGAACCATCATTTTGGTTTGCGCAAACTGCAAAACTCCGGCCGCAATCGCGAACGCGGGAAACGCGTCAGATAAAGGTATTTTCCCAAAAAACAGCGGGTCAATAAACCCGGGATTGGGAACAAAACCATAAAGCATTGATAAAGAGCCGTCTTTAAACCCGTTCCAAAAAACACGATAAAGCCCCCATAATATCGGCAATTGAATCAGCAAAAACAAAAAACTGCTCATTGGATTTATTTTGTTTTCTTTCCACAACTGCATCATCATTAAAGCTTGTTTTTCTTTGTCGGTTTTATATTTTTCCTGGATCTCTTTCATTCTTGGCTGAAGCCGAGCGGTGATTTTTTGCACACGAATCGCTTTGGCCGCGAGAGGATAAAGTGCGAGCCGAATTAATACGGTAAGCGCGATCACGGCAAATCCAAAATCACCCAGCCATTGATACAAAACAATGAGAGCGTTAAAGAGAGGCTGATAAATAACGGCATCAAAAATATTCATATTGATAAAATAATAAAAATCAAAACTCAACTTTAAATGCCAAACAAAATCAAAAATTACAAATCAAAACAAATACCGAGAACCCTGTTTTAAGATTTGGCTTTGAACTTTGATTTTAACACTCCGGCCTTCGCCAAAACTTCTTCCATTTGCTCTGCGATTTTGGCATAGCTTTTTGTTTCCAGCCCGGAAAAAGCGATGATAACGCAGTCAAAGCCGGGGCTAACGCGAGGCAGCAATACTGCCACCGAGGCACGCAAGCGACGCTTTACCTTGTTGCGGACAACCGCCTTGCCGGAAACCCGCTTTGACACCACAAAACAAAAACGGGGCAACGTCAAATTGTTCGCCGCCACGCGGCACGCCAACATTCCGCTTTTAACCCCCTGCTTGCCGAAAAGCGAACGCTTAATCTCTTTTTCTTTTTTTAAACGATAAACCGGCGGCAACATATTGAAATCACATTTAGAAACCGCGCCTTCGGCGCTAAATCAAGGAATCTATTGATTTCAACAGTTCCCACCACCGGCGCGAATTCATAGCGTGGCATAAATAACGTTTTACACTGAAAGCTTTTTGCGACCCTTGGCGCGGCGCGCCTTTAAAACGCGACGTCCGCCAACAGTTGAAGACCGTTCGCGAAAACCGTGCGTTTTGCTTCGTTTTCTTTTCTTGGGCTGGTAAGTTACACTCATAATTAAATGTTTTTATTATGACTAAATACTGGTTTATTTTACACTAAAAACAAAAAAAAGCAAACCTGAGCGGGGGTTGAATTGTTTAACTGAAATCATTTAACGCAAAAAACTTGGCGCAATTTGCCAAACCGGCGCGAAAAATGATATCGTATCAACAGTGTTTAATTTCGGGTTTTATCCACACATTCCCCATACTTTTCCACAAATTTTCAACAACGGAAAACCTTGCCTTAAAAAAACTTTTGTTTCGTATTGTTATTTTTTAAAGCAATTTTCAGCACGTTCCCCAAAAAAAATATTTAATATGCTTTAATCGGGCGGACGCGCTGATTTTACAGGTTTTTTAAAAAAACTTTAATCGGCATAAATATCAGGCTATAATCAAAAATTACCACTACTCAACAAATATGAACAACGAAGAGATCTGGCGATCAATACTGGCACAAGCCCAACTGAATGTTTCTCCGGCGATTTTCGCAACATGGTTTAAATCAACCAGCATTATTTCAATTCAAAACGGGGAAGCGGTGATTGCAACGCCAAATTGCTTGGCCAAAGAATGGCTTGAACAAAAATACCGCAAACAAATGATTGGGTTTTTGCGAGAATTTGACACATCAATCCGCGAAGTATTTTTCAAAGTGGAGCACTCGCCGGCTAAAATCGCCAAAAACAAAA
This sequence comes from uncultured Candidatus Saccharibacteria bacterium, assembly GCA_964523275.1. Lineage (GTDB taxonomy): Bacteria > Patescibacteriota > Minisyncoccia > Minisyncoccales > UBA5738 > UBA5738. The sequence continues at coordinate 10,017 of CAZFZI010000013.1, read as the reverse complement.
CAGTAAGCACATCAACAACAAACGGCCAACTCGGTTTTGACGAATTCAAGTTCAACAAAGAAACAAACCTCAACCCGAAATACAGCTTTGATCGCTTCATTGTGGGCCCCCACAATGAACTGGCTCACGCCGCCGCGCGGGCGGCGGCCGAAAAACCGGGGCGCGTTTATAACCCGTTTTTTGTTTATGGCGGAGTGGGTCTGGGCAAAACCCATTTATTGCAAGCCATCGGCAACGAAGTCGCCGCGAATTTCACGCATCAAAAAATAAGATATATCCCCACCGAAAAACTAACCACCGAAATCATTAACGCCATTCGCGGCGGGACAATTGAAAACTTACGCGCCAAATATTTAGACACGGCGGTTTTTATTATTGATGATATTCAATTTATTTCCGGCAAAGACAAAACTCAAGATGAATTTTTCTATATATTTAACACTCTCTACAATAAAAATCTGCAAATAATTTTATCTTCAGACCAGCCGCCAAAATCAATCCCCGAGCTTTCCAACCGATTGCGCTCGCGTTTTGAAGGCGGAATGATCGCCGATATCAGCTCGCCGGATTTTGAAACCCGAATGGCGATTTTAAAAGAAAAATGCCAACAATTAAAATTCTCCTTTTCCGATGAAGTCTTATCAACCATCGCTTCAACCATCCAACACAACGTAAGGGAGCTTGAAGGCGCCCTTATCAAAATCGCGGCGCACGCAAAATTAAAAAATGAACCGCCGTCCGTAGAATTGTGCCGGGAAATTTTATCAGCAATCAACCCGAAAAAAATAATAAATTTTAAAAAAATAATTCAAGAAACAGCTTGTTTTTACGACTTAAAAGAAAAAGACATAATGTCTGATTCGCGAAAAAAAGAAATTGTTATGCCGCGGCAAGTGGCAATGTATCTTTTGAGAAACGAAATTAACGCATCATTTCCTTTTATTGGCAGAAAAATAGGGAACAAAGACCACACCACGGTAATGCACGCGTATAAAAAAATTTCTTCAAAAATAAAAGATGATGATTCATTTCAAGAAGAAATAAATTTATTAAAAAATAAAATTTATAATTCTTAATTTAGTTTTGTTTTTTAAAAAACATGGGGATAATTTGTTGATATACGCAAGAAAAAAAGTGTTAATAAAAAAATAAAAAATGTTAATTAACTGATGTTTAAAAATTTTTTTATTTTTCCACAAAAATTTTCCCAAAAAACCAGTAGTAAATATCCACAAATTATTCAACAACAAAACAAGATTAAAATTGCACTTATCCACTACCACTAATACTATTAATATCTATTAATTTAAAAAATAGTTAAAATACATTAATATAGAAAAATATAATATAAACAAAAAATGAAAATTAAAATTTTACAAGAAAAATTAAAAGAGGCGGTGTCTTGCGTTGAAAAAATTACAGGGAAGGATACAACCTTGCCGATATTGGGAAATATTTTATTAAAAGCCCAAAAAAATTCCCTGTATGTTGTCGCAACCAATTTGGAAACCGGAATATCGTGGAATTTACTTGCTAAAACCGAAGAAGAAGGCAGTATTGTTTTACCCGCGCAAACTTTTTTGGGATTAATCAATTCGCTTCCGGGATCAATGGTGGCAATTGAATCACAAAAAAATTCAATATCTATTGTTGATGGTAAAATCAAATCAAATTTAAACGGATTATCTGATGATGAATTTCCTATTCTTCCAATAGATGATAATGGTGATTGTTTTACTGTTCGCGCCGATTTGTTGTGCCAAGCATTATCTTGTGTGGTTAATTTTACGGGATCGTCGTCAGTGAAGCCGGAAATTACAGGTGTTTATGCTGTTTTTGAACAGAATTGCGTGAAAGTTGTTGCCACTGATAGTTTTAGATTGGGAGAAAAAATTCTTTCCGTTTCCAAGCAAAGCAAATTGTCAAAAAATCACTCAATAATTATTCCAACAAAGGCGGTAAAAGAAATTATTTCAATATTTGGAGATAAACAGAAAAATATTAATATATATTTTACAAACAACCAAATAATGGTTGATTTATCCGATGATGGCGATTTGGAACCGCCGCGGATACAATTCGTGAGTCGGTTGATTGATGGGGATTTTCCCGATTACCAAGCGATTATTCCCACATCATACGCGGCAAGTGTTGGTTTTTCTAAAAAAGAAATATTGGATTATTTAAAACCCGCGGGATTGTTTGCGGGGAAAAACAGCGAGGTTGTTTTTAATGTTTTAATAAATGATAAGACAATAAAAATATCCAGCCAATCACCGGATTTGGGTGGATATGAAAGTGAGTTAAAATTGGGATCCGCAACAGGGAAAAATGTTTCCATTGTTTTTAATTGCCGGTTTTTAATTGACGGGCTAAATGTGATTAAAGGCGATATGTGTGTTTTTGAATTTTCCGGCGATGACGGTCCCGGGGTTTTAAAATCCACTGAAAGCCAAGATTTTGTTTATATTATAATGCCGATCAAGAAATATTAGTTAATTGATTAACCAATAATCATTAACTAACTATTAACTAAAAACGCCTTTTATGAGGCGTTTTTTTATGGTTTGGGGAAAAATTCTTTAGGATAGTCGGGAAGAAATTTTTCCATAAAAGAATGGAACAACGGACCAGCCACCACCGACCCCGGCTCTTTTTTAATTGCTTTATTGTTGCTGTTTCCTGTCCAAATTCCCGCCGCGACAGATGGGGTGTAGCCAATAATCCAACCATCTTTGTAGTCGCTGGTCGTTCCCGTTTTTACCGCTACCTCGTAACCGGGGAAATAAAGCGTTGAGTTGGCGCCAAACATGTATGCTCTGGCGTTATTGTCTGAAAGAATACTACTGATGAGGTTGGCGCTGTGAGAGCTTAAAACTTTTTGCGGAGTTTTGTTGTTTTTGTAGATTGAAAAACCATCGCTGTCTATAATATCAACGATAGCGCCGGCTGGCACACGGCGGCCCTCGTTGGCAAAAACACCATAAGCCGATACCATATCCAAAAGCGTAACCTCTCCGCCTCCAAGCACCAACGAAAGGCCGTAGAACGATGATGGGTTGTTGAGGGTGGAAATACCCATTTCTTTGGCTTTGGCGATGCTATCACTTAAGCCGGCCAGCGAATTTAGAACTTGTACCGCGGGCACGTTAAGCGAGCCGGCCAGGGCGCGCCGCAAAGTGACTGGTCCTTGGAATGTGCCGGTGTAATTTTGGGGACAATACTCTTTGCCGCCCCATTTGCCAAAACACGTCGGCGAATCATTGACGATGGTGGTGTCTGAATAACCTTTTTCAAAAGCGGTGGCATAGACGAATGGTTTAAACGATGACCCCGGTTGGCGGCCGGGAGCCATTGTCGCAACATTGTATTGGGGATCAAACAAGCAGTCAATTCCCGGCCGGCATCCTTCCGGGTAGGGGTCGTCGTAATAGTCGCCCGTGCCCACGGTCATTGACAGGACTTGCCCTGTTTTTGGGTCAAGAGCCACCAGTGCCGCGTTGTGAGCATAATAGGCGTAGTTTTTCTTGATGCCGTCTCGCACAACTTGTTCCGCGGTTTGCTGCATATTCCAATTTAGCGAAGTGATTACGGTTAATCCGTTTTCTTCCAAATATTGTTTGCCGTATTCTTGTTCCAGTTGTTGTTTTACCCAGAGGGTGAAGTAAGGAGCCTTCATTTCGTTTTTTTTCTCGGCGAATTTCACTTCTGTTTCTTGGGCGGTTTCGGCGATTTGCGGTGTTAAATATCCATCTTCGGCGGCACGGCTTAAAACATAATTCTTGCGGTCCATCAATTCTTCAAATCGGTTTTGAAAATATGAAGGAGCTTGAATAAAGGAGATAAGAGTGGCTTGTTCGGCCAAGCTGAGATCCGCGACCGGTTTGTTGAAATAGTTCGTGGCTGCCGCGCCGATACCGTATGTGTTTTGGCCGAATGGCACTTGATTTAAATACCATTCCAAAACATCGTCTTTTGAGTAGCGCCGCGTGAGCTCAATCGCCATAACGATTTCGCGGATTTTCCTTTGCGCGGTTTTTTCATTGGTCAGAAAAGTGGAGCGGATTAGCTGCTGGGAGATAGTGGATCCGCCCATTGTGATTTTTCGGGTTTTGAAATAATTTAAAAACGATCGGGTGATGCCCTCAAAATCAATCCCGATGTTGTTTTTGTAAAAATTTTTATCTTCAGCGGCCACCGCCATATTTTTTAGAGAGTCGGGAATTTGGCTGAACGGAACCCAGTTGCGTTTTTCTTCGCCATAAATTTCATAAAGCAGGATTGTTTTGGTTCTGTCGTAGATTTTTGTTGATTGAATGGTGTTTTTTTCCGAAAATTTTTCGGGACGAGGAAGGTCGCGGGTGTAATATATGAAAATCATACCGGCCAAAATCACGGCAAATAGCGACAAAACGGCAATTGAAGCAAAAACCTTTCCCAAAATTTGTATAATTTTAGGCTTATTGCCGCGCGGTTTTTTGAAATTGGGAAATTTAATTGCCATCATATTGAAAAATTATCAATTATTTGTTATCTGATTTAATTATTGTAGAATGAAAATATATGGAAATAAATACTGACCCCAAAAAAATAAACGAATTGCTTTATCGGGGAGCGAAAATGTTTTTTGAGGAGGGCAATTTGAAAGAAAAATTAAAATCGGGCAAGCGGCTGAGGATAAAGTTGGGGATTGATCCCACTGCGGCGGATCTGCATTTGGGACACGCGGTGGTGTTGCGCAAACTGCGCCAGTTCCAAGATTTGGGGCATGTCGCGGTTTTGATAATCGGCGATTTCACCACGCTTATCGGCGATCCTTCGGGCAGGACGGCTTCGCGCCCGCCGCTTACAGAGGCACAAATTCGGGATAACATGAAAGGTTATATCAATCAAGCGGCCAAAGTGATTGATGTTGATAAGGCGGAAATTCATTATAACAGCGAATGGTTTGGGCAAAAACCAATGTCGTTTTTGATGGATTTGGCCGGCCGGTTCACTGTGGCGCGCTTGATTGAGCGCGAAGATTTTCAAAAACGGCTAAAGGAAGGTCTGGATGTGTCTATGCTGGAGCTTTTGTATCCGCTTTTGCAGGGTTATGATTCGGTGGCGATTGACGCCGATGTTGAGCTGGGCGGTTATGATCAATGCTTGAACCTTTTGTTTGGCAGAAAAGTCCAACGGGCGTTTGGCAAGCCCGAGCAAGATGTTTTGATGGCGCCGCTGTTGATCGGTGTTGACGGCAAGAAAAAAATGAGCAAATCAATCGGCAATTATATCGGTTTGGATGAAAAACCGGCAAAAATGTATGAACAATTAATGGCGGTGCGAGATTCGCAGGTTTGGGAATATCTTGATTTGCTTACCGATATGCCGTCTGACAAGATAGATGGATTCAAAAAGGATATTGATTCCGGGAGAAAACATCCCAAAGATGTCAAGATGGTTATGGCCAAAGAAATAGTTGAGATATACAATGGCGAGGAACCATCCAAAGCCGCTGAAGAAGATTTTATAAACGTCACTCAAAAAGGAAAGTTGCCAACCGATATTCCGACAGTTTTGGTAAAGGAAAAATCACTTAACATCCCTGATTTGTTGACTGCTTTGGGATCGGCTAAATCAAAAGGAGAAGCGCGCCGCCTGTGTGAACAGGGGGGGGTGAAAATAGATGGCAAACCAAGAGTTGATTGGCGGGAAATGACAGAGGTTAAATCCGGCACGATTGTTCAAATCGGAAAATCAAAATTTTTCAAAGTGAAATAGTTGTGGATAATTCTGTGGATGAGTTATTGATGGACTATTTAAAACCTATTGAAAAATTGTGCAAAGCATTGTTAAAGAATATGTTCAAAACCGCGGGAACGTCCCGCGGTTTTGAGTTTTTAATTTTTAAATTTTGAATTTGTTTGGGGTTTTCCGCAGCTTAAAGGTTTAAGCTGCGGATGAGGTATGTGGCGGCGATGGATAGCGCGTCGGCGGCGTCATCGGGTTTGGGGATTTCTTCCAGCCGCAGAATTTTTCTGATTTCGCGCTGGACGTCTTTTTTGTCGCTTTTAACAAATCCGGTGACGGTTATTTTCACTTCAATGGGAGTGTAGCGATAGACCGGCAGGCGCTTTTTTGCCGCGGCCAAGAGAATTACTCCTTGCGCTTGCGAAACCGGCACGATTGTTTTTGCGTTTTTGAAAAAGAAAACGTTTTCCATTACCAATGCGTCGGGTTGGTATTGTGTGATCACGCGATTTAGGTCGGTGTGGATTTTGTTGAGGCGCTGCGGCAGGATCATGTCGGGTTTGGTGTCAATTGTGCCATAGGCGATACATTTTAATTTTCCGCTACCGGTTTTGCCGATTGGGGACACCAGTCCGAATCCGGTGGTGGCCAGTCCGGGGTCAATTCCGAGAATAATCATAAATTAAAATCAAAATTCAATTATAAATATCAAACAAAATCAAAATATTAAATCTAAAATTAAAATAAAATACGGTTTTTGTTTTAAAAATTTGATTTTGAATTTGGAATTTTATTTAAAATTTATCATTTATAATTTGATTTTATCATTATGCCCCCCGCCCCGCCACCCTTGACAAATT
>CAZFZI010000013.1:0-3324 GCA_964523275.1 uncultured Candidatus Saccharibacteria bacterium | reverse complement strand
TGAAGGCTCGCGTTGAAGTCAAACCTCAACACAAGCATTAAGCTGTTGAGGTTTGACTTCAACGCGCTTCCAAAATCGTTTGGGCGGGCGCAAGCCCTTGCTTCCGCAAATTTATGCAACCAAAAACTCCGCTTTTGCGGAGCCTTGTATTTTGTTAAAGGTTAAAGGTTGATAGTTAGCGGTTAATCTTTCAGGTTGGAATAGACTTCTTGCACAGAATCGTTGTCAGTGAGCTTTTCAATCAGTTTTTCGTTTTGTTCCTTGGTTTTTTCGTCGCCATCAATTTCTTCTTTGGGTAACCACGAAAGAGAAAAAGATTCCACTTTGACGCCTTTTTCCTCCAATGCTTTTTTAACGGCTTCGGCATTTTCGGGGGCGGTGTGGACCTCCAAAACATCTTCAAACCAATAAATATCTTCGGCGCCCGCTTCAATGGCGGCCATTTCCAGATTTTCTTTGTTTTGTTTTTCGGGCTCTTGGTCTTCCGTTTTGACGATCACCATTCCTTTGCGTTCAAACATCCAGCGGATCGCGCCTTCACCCACGAGCTTGCCGTTGTTCTGGTTTAGAATGGTTTTCACGTCGTTGACGGCGCGGTTTTTATTGTCGGTGATGCCTTCAACCAAGAGGGCGATATTCCCCGGGCCATAACCTTCAAACAGGAATTCCGTGAAGACTTGGCCTTCGCCGGCTCCGGTTGCCCGCGCAATGGCGCGTTCAATATTGTCTTTGGGCATATTGATGCCCTTGGCCATATCCAAGGCCATGCGCAAACGCGCGTTGGTTTCGGGGTTCGCTCCGCCGTCTTTTACGGCGACGGTGATTAATCGCACCATTTTTGAGAAAGCCGCGCCGCGTTTTTGGTCGGCAATGCCTTTGGCGTGAGCGATGGTTTTGGCGTGAGAATGTCCTGACATATTGGTATATCAAATCTCAAAACTCAAATGTCAAATCTCAACCAGATAACGAAGGTATTTGCATTCGGGCTTTAATTTGAAGTGTAAATTAATATTTTTGTAATTATAAATGATTTCAAAACAAAAAATCATCACAAAATCATCTTTTGTGTGTTCAACATCTTAATCCTACACTAAAAAAGAGATTTAGTCAATTCTTTGCCACCAAGAATATATCCGTGGGTGAGGGCTTGACAAGAAAAACCAAATATACTATACTGTATAGGCACCGCAATTCTGCCGCTCCGGGCAGGTAGTGGGCAAAGCTCCGCCTTTGCTGAAGCTATGGCGGGCGAAGAAAGAATCTCGAGATTGGGAGTCTGGAATTTTTTACGATGGGTATTTTGGCTGCGGCTGGAATATACCTCGGGAAATTCTAAAAATTGGGCGCAGAACCAATTTGACTCCCGATCCCGGGATTTTTAATTAAATAAAACAAAATTCAAAATTCAATGATAAACAAAATCAAAACATTAAATCATAAATCAAAACAAAACACTGAACTCCGTTTTAAAATTTGATTTTGAATTTAGAATTTTATTTATAATTTATCATTTATAATTTGATTTTTGAATTATTTCTCGGCGACTCTTTTCAATTCGTCCAGGGTGGTGGCTCCTTGCGCGACTTTGATCAAGCCATCTTGGTAAAGCGTGAGCATCCCTTTCTTTTTCGCGATTTCTTTTAGTCCGGGTACGGTGGGCGATCCCAAAATATATGCTTGAATTTCATCGTCTATCCGGAATGCTTCATAAATGCCCACGCGGCCCCGGTATCCGGTGTTGTTACAGTAATCGCATCCTTTCGCGCGCGCGATTTGAAGCGTGTCGTCAAGCACGGGAATGGTTACTCCTTTTTGGTTTAATTCGGGTAGCGCGGCAGACAGAACCTCTTTGAATTCAGCTAATTCCGGCGCAGTAATTGCTTCCATTACCGCGCATTTGGGGCACGCGCGGCGGACAAGCCTTTGCGCGATTACCATATTTATCGCGGGACCGATGTTGAAAGGTTTGGCGCCCAAACTGATGAGGCGGGGGATGGCGCCGATCGCGTCGTTGGTGTGCAGGGTGGAAAAGACCAAGTGTCCGGTGAGCGCGGCTTGCAGGGCGATGTCCACGGTTTCCAAGTCGCGGATTTCGCCCACAAGAACCACATCCGGGTCCTGGCGCACAATGGCGCGCAACCCGGAAACGAAATCATATCCTTTGTCGGGTTCAATTTGAGTTTGGGAAATTCCTTTCAAATGATATTCAATCGGGTCTTCAATGGTGACGATTTTAATTTCCGGTTTTTGCAGTTTTTTCAAGAAGGCGTAGAGGGTGGTGGTTTTTCCCGATCCGGTTGGTCCGGTAACGATAATCATACCGTTGGGCCGGATGATTTGTTCCAAAAACATATCATAAAGGTCTTTGCGCAGGCCGGCTTGCTCCAAGTCAATCAGGTTTTTGGGATTTAAAATTCTCATCACTACCGAATCACCGTGTTCGGTGGGCAGGATGGAAGCGCGGATTTCCACAGAATTATCGCCCGCGGCGATGGAAAACCGGCCGTCTTGCGGTCGGTTGTTCACGTTGAGCTTCATTTCCGAAAGCAACTTCACGCGGGAGATCAGCGCGTCGTATGTTTTGCGGTCAAACGAAAGCACGTCTTGCAAAACGCCGTCAAGACGCACCCGCAATTTGGCATCGTTTTCTTGGCCTTCAATGTGGATGTCGGAAGAATCAAAAACAATGCCACCAGCCAAGATAGTTTCAATGATTTGTGTGACGGTATTGTTTGGGTCGTTTATTTTTTTTTCAATTTCGGATGTGAATGCCGGCAATCCGGTCAAGCTAACCTTGAGCGAATCAACCAATTCTTGCGGCAGAGTGATTTTTTGCGTGATTTTTTGAGATGTCGGCATAAATGTGCAAAAATATAAATGGAGATTTATTCAAATTATCCCAGTATTGTTCAAAAGTCAATTTTCAATGCAAAACAGAAAACAAATTTATGCCGCTGAATCGCCGCGCCAAACAAAAAAGCTGGGCGGATTATTGGCAAAAGAAATTTTAAAAAGCGGGCCCGGCAAATCGCCGCGCGTTTTGGCGCTGACCGGCGATTTGGGCGCGGGCAAGACCAATTTTATCCAAGGTTTTGCCAAGGGGTTGGAGATTAAAGAAACGATCAGCAGTCCCACTTTTGTGATTGCCAAAATCTATTCGCTCAAAAAATCAGCGGAATTTAAAAATTTTTATCACATTGATTGTTACCGCCTAAAATCCGGCGATGATTTGGCGCTATTGGGCGCCAAAGAAATTTTTTCCGATCCGCAAAATATTGTTGCCGTTGAATGGCCGAAAATCGTGGCTGGTTTTTTGCCAAAAAA
>CAZFZI010000012.1:14649-16029 GCA_964523275.1 uncultured Candidatus Saccharibacteria bacterium | reverse complement strand
TTCACTGATTTTATTCGCGGTATCGGTGGCATAATATTTTTATTGTTAACGATTTGTTTGATTATGGTGATTTTTCGGTTTTCTCGCACTTCAACCGGTAAAGTTTTTTTTGATAATTTGGTTTTGCGCCTTCCGGTTTTTAAAAATCTTTTAAAAATGCTTTATATCAGCCGTTTTGCCGATAATTTGTCTGTTTTGATTGCCGGCGGTATTCCGATCACGCGCGCCCTTGAAATCACCGGGGACATCGTGGGAAATTCCGTTTATCGGGAAGCGATTACCAAAACCGTAGAAAACGTGCGCAAGGGCCAGACAATCTCATCATCGCTTTTCAATTATCCGGAATTGTTTCCGCCGATGTTTTCGCAAATGATTCTTGTTGGCGAACAAACCGGGTCAATGGACAAAAGTTTACTGGTGATGGTTGGTTTTTATGAAAAAGAAACCGAAAGATCTATTGACGCGATGCTGGTTTTGATTGAGCCGGCGTTGATTATCATTTTGGGCTTGATTGTGGGGGGGGTGGTGGCATCGGTGATGATTCCGCTTTATCAATCAATGGGCAATGTTTAGCCGGTCGGTAAGCCCACGCAATTTATGGAGGTAATGAGGCACAGCCTTTTTATGGCGAGATGAGAAAACTGTCTAAAAAATCATTTTTTAAAAAAAAAGGATTTACCCTGCTGGAATTATTGGTGGTGGTTGCCATCATCGGCGTTCTGGCCGGCTTAATCGCGGTATCCATTGGCGGTTTGCGCGACCGGGCGCGCGACGCGCGACGAATGAGCGATTTTCGCCAGATTCCTTCGGCGCAGGAATGGATAATCAATGACGACAACACATACGTTCAGTCACCCGAAATTGTGGGGCATATTCCCGCGTCAATCAATAATTTGGGATATCAATATTTGGCGCAGTTGACCGATCCGAAAAACGACGCGGATTACAAATATGTTTGGGTGGCCAACAACACGTCCTGCGGCAATGTTGCCGCCGGAAAATATTACTGCGCGATTGCCAAACTGGAAGAAAAAAGGGCTTGCGCCACGAACGAGTTTCGCTATTTTGTCGCCGCCAGCGGGACTGCCAAGGAAGTTTGTGCTACCGCGGATTTTGTCGCCAATCCGCCGGATTGCGCGTGGTGTCTGGCAATTTAGGTCTATTGCATTTTTTTGTTAGTTGCGGTATAATGCAAGTATCAAGATAAAAATTCAAAGGTCGAAAACATTGAATGAATGGTTTTTCAAGTTTCAGTTAAAAAATAAAGAAATAAAATGCAATCAAAAAAACAAGGTTTCACGCTGATTGAGTTGTTGGTGGTGATTGCCATCATTGGCATTTTGGCCGGTATGGTGCTGGTATCAATGGGTGGCGCGCGCG
>CAZFZI010000012.1:0-14549 GCA_964523275.1 uncultured Candidatus Saccharibacteria bacterium | reverse complement strand
GCCATCATTGGCATTTTGGCCGGTATGGTGCTGGTATCAATGGGTGGCGCGCGCGCCAAAGCGCGGGATGCCAAGCGTTTGTCGGATATGCGCCAGTTTGTTTCGGCGCAACAAATGTTTGCCGGTGATAATACGGCTGGTAATTTTGCGGAGAACGCCACCACTGCTTTGCCGACAACAATAACCAGTGGATCTACGCTCTATTTAACATCTCCCGCCGATCCTTCAAACACAGGAACTTGTGGTGCCAGTGGCGCGGGTTCAACCGGATTAAAATATTGCGCGATTATCAACACAGGATCGCTGACTAAATTTTGTTATTTCGCGCTATTGGAGCAACCCGTGGATGCCACTAAGAATTATGTGGTAGCCAGCCATATCGGTAGCGGCACAAGAGTTGGCGCTCCAACCACTCTTGACGGATGCGCCCCTCAGTAGAATTGATATTATTACAGGCAAGACCGGCGGATTCCCGCCGGTTTTTGTTTAAAAAATATTATGATAGAATGAGACTATTATGGAATTATTATTCTGGTTCATAGTTTGCGCGATTTTTGTTTTTGGGATAATTATCGGCAGTTTTTTAAATTGCTGGATTTGGCGTTTTTGGCAATTACCCACTTGTCAAAAACATTGTTTTTGTTAAAATAACTATATTATGGTGGACATACGAGAACAAATCACTCTTTTTAATAAATGGCAGTTTGATCCTTCTTTTCGGCTGGATGTTGGCGGTAAATATCGGGATTTGTTTTTTCTTTTAGTTAAAAATTATATTGATAAAGACATTTCATTGTCTGTTTCCGGACTAAGAAGAGTTGGGAAGACCACTGTTCTTTTTCAGCTTATCAATTATTTACTTGATCATAAAATCGACAATCGGCATATTTTTTATTTTCAATTTTCCGAAGAGATATATAATTTGGAAAAAGTTTTGGCGTCTTTTTTTTCGCTTTTTACCGACGAAGATACCCGCCGCGGCAAATTCTACATTTTTTTGGATGAGTTGCAATATTCGAAAAAATGGCAATCTTTGATTAAAAGCTATATTGACCAAAACAAAAAAATAAAATTTATAGTGACCGGCTCGGCTTCAATTTATCTTTGGAAGCAAACGCGGGAAAGTTTGGCTGGCCGGATGCTGGATTTTCGTCTTGATCCGTTAAGTTTTTCCGAAATGTTGCGACTTAAAGAAAATTACAAAGAAGAGCATTCCGTTGTTCAAACATTAAAAGACGACACTGATAAATTGAAAATTTTTAAAAAAATCCAACACGAAAAACTGTCATTTAAAAATCTTTTCAATAAATATTTGCTGTTTGGCGAATTCCCGGCTCTTTTGCCATACCTTGATGATTTTGAGTATTCCCGCAAATATTTGCGGGACGGCATTATTGATAAAATACTTCAAAAAGATATCCGGTTGTTTGAAGTGGAGAAGCAGGAAGAAATAACTTCGCTTTACGGGATATGTTGTTCCAATGCCGCTCAAATGATCAATCTGCGCAATATCGCGCGAGAAACGGGTTTGTCTTATCCGACAATCAAAAAGTATCTGGCAGTCTTGAAAAAAACTTTTCTCATTGAAAGCGTCAAAAACAGGTTGAGGTCAATAAGATCCCGCGGTAAATCTTTGGACAAAATTTTTCCGGTTTCGATTAATCTTACCGCCACCGCGCTTTCTATCAATGATCCCCTCAATCCGCCGTATCTTGACTTTAAAGGTCATATTATTGAAAACTTTGTTTATAACTGCGTCAAAGAAATGGGCGATGTTTGTTATTACAATAAAACCGGCAAAGAAGTTGATTTAGTTGTTGAATTCGGCAATAAAATTATTCCTCTGGAAGTGAAAAGTGCGGATACGCTCAAAAAAACGGACACCAACCATCTTGTTGATTTTATGAATAAAAATCATATTGATTGCGGCTATTTGGCTTATGGAGGTGATGCGAATATTATTAAAATTGGAAATAAAAAAATATATCTTATCCCTTATTGGATATTTTAACGTTTTCGGTAGTTGTACAGGTTGAGAGTGTTGAATAATTAACAAAATTATCAAATTTTAAAAAAATTTAAGCGTGAATAATTCTTAAATTGGCGGAATTTGGCAATTATTCAACGTTCTGAAGTTGTTATTTATGGAATTATTATTTTGGTTTGTATCTTGCGCGGTTTTTGTTTTTGGGATAATTATCGGCAGTTTTTTAAACTGCTGGATTTGGCGTTTTTACGCGGAAGAAAGCCCGTTGCGCGGCCGGTCATACTGCCCAAAATGCCGGCATCAACTTGCATGGTTTGATTTGATTCCTGTTTTGAGTTTTTTGGCGATAAGAGGCAAGTGCCGTTATTGCCAAAAAAAGATTTCTTGGCAGTATCCGACGGTGGAATTTGCCACTGGAGTTTTGTTTGTCGCCGCGGCTTGGGTGTTTTATCCGTTGGTTTTTGGCGGTTATTTTTCTTTTTTTCCGTTCTTGGAATTGGCGGCGCGGTGGATGATTTTGGCGGCGCTGATTGTGGTTTTTGTCGCGGATCTGCGCTGGTATTTAATTCCGGACAGCGCGCTGGTTGTGGGATTTGTTGGCGCTTTGATTTTGCAAGCCGCCGTGATGCGCCAAAATTATCTTGTTTTCGGGCAAATTGATCTTGCGACGATAACCGCCGCCTTATTGCCGGTAATGTTCGCGGGGTTGCTGTTTCTGGCGATCTTTTTGGCGTCGCGGGGAAAATGGATAGGGTTTGGCGATGTGAAACTGGCATTTTTGATGGGATTTATTCTTGATTTTTACGCGACTTTGATTGCCCTGTTTCTGGCAAACTTTTTTGGTGCTATAATAGGGTTAGGGTTAATTTGCGCCAAAAAGAAAAAAATGTCGTCACAAATTCCTTTTGGACCGTTTCTTGTTGCCGGAACTTTGATCGCGCTGTTTTTCGCGCCGGCAATCGCTGATTGGTATTTGTCGGTTGGTGTTTAAATATGGTTCAATGAAAAAAATTTTTTCAAAAAATTCAGGGTTCACCATAGTGGAAATGATGGTGGCAATGGCGATAATTTTTACCATCAGCGCAATGGTCGCGGCAAATTATCATCTTGGTAATCGGCAGATAGTTTTGGATAATCAAGCGGCGCAGTTTGCCCAAGATGTCCGCCGGGTGCAGGAATGGGCGCTGTCATCGCGCGAAACCGCCGCGGGCGATGAGCCGGCTGGCTATGGGATTTATGTGCCTGGAACCGGCGGTTATTATCTTCTTTATGCCGATAGTGATAACAGTAAGGATTATACTAATGCTGAGGAGGATGTTGAAAAAGTTTTTTTGAATAATGCAATTGAAATATCGGCTTGCGAGCCGACTTTGGCGGATATAAATTATGCCGCACCGGATTTGTCGGGGAAGATAATTGATGGCGTTGGCGGACAGTTTGAATGGGCGAAGATAACTTTTAAAATAAAAGGCGGTTCGGAGACGCGCAATGTCGCGGCTAATATTGCCGGTTTGGTTTATGTTGAATAAAAATTTTTTAAATTTCAATCAACAGAGCGGATTTACCTTGGTGGAAGCGATGGCGGCGATGATGATTGCCATAGTTGGCATTATCGGTGCCTATGAATTGGTTAACCGGTCTTTGTCTATGGCTAATGTAGCGTCAAATAAGTTTGTCGCGCTCTATCTGGCAAGCGAAGGCTTGGAAATCGCGCGCAATATCCGCGATACTAATTATTTGAAGATTTATCACGACGGTTCTAATGCGGCAAATTGGAATGATGAGTTGTCCGACTGTTTAGGCGGTTGCGGTGCGGATTATACGTCGCCGGAGCTGTCTTCCGGCACGTGTGATGACCCGTTGAAATTAAGCGGCGGATTTTTCGGCTATGGAACAGGGGTCGTAGTTTCCTATAGAAGAAAAATTACGGTGGTGGAGCAACCCAATTATATGGAGGTGGTTTCCGAAGTTTCTTGGAGTGACGGCAGCGGCAATCACGTGGAAACTGTTGCGGAAAATCTTTATAATTGGTGGCAATAAACTTAATGCGCGTTTTTGTCAAAATGAAAAATTCAAAACAAAATCAAAAAAACGGAAGCCGCGATCAAACAGGGTTCACCCTGGTGGAGCTAATGGTGTCAATAGCGGTATTTTCGCTGGTTATGGGGGTTATTATGCAATTGTTTTTTTATTCCATGCGTAGCCATCGGATTATTTTGGCAAAATCGCAAATGATTGGGGAAATGTCCTATAATCTGGAACATATCAGCCGCGGATTGCGTATGGCCAAAAAAAGCCAGGTTGACACCACGTGGTGTTTGCCTGCCGGAACAAATTTCCAAAAATACGACTTAAATTCTGACGGGATATTCGATTCAATTAAGTTTCTGAATGTAAATCAAGACGGCACTTTCAGGTGTGTGGAATATTATTTGGGAGTATTTGAAGGCGCGTCAGCGCTAATGGAAAGGCAGGTCATCAATAGCGGGGGGGTGTTTGATTTGCCGATCACGTCGCCGGCAATTAATGTTTTGGAGTTTGCGATCGCGGAATACGGCTGGGGGCAAAATGATCGATTGCAACCTCGCGCGACGATTCATATCAAAATCCAAGGCAAGGAAAATCAAGTTTTGGAAAATCAAATCACCATTTCCCAGCGTGATCTTGATATTCAAGAATAAATGGAAGCGTAAAACTTAAAGCGTAAAGTTTAAAGTGAAAAATACTAATTTTTAATTAAAAATGCGCGAGTGGTTACAAAAAATACAAAAGTTTAATTTTGAAAGCGAAAAAGGGATTGCGATTTATTGCGCGATGGCGGTTTTGTCAATTGTTTTGGCGATTGCTTTGGGTGTGGGATTGCTCACGGCTGAACGTATCAAAATGCTCAATGAAGCGGGCAATTCGGTGGTTGCCTTTTCGGCGGCGCAAACCGGCATTGAGCAGGCATTGTTTTTGGGGATTTCAAGCGTGTATGATCCCGGCTGTTCGCTTGACGTGGTGTTGGGAGAGATCAGTTATAAGACTTCTTGCTATGATTGCGACGCGACGAGCGAATTTATATGCATTAAATCTGTGGGGAAGTATCGCAACGCAAGCCGGGCGGTGAGAGTTAAGTTGTGAAACGATATGGACAAGATTGCGGCCAAAAACAGGATCGCGAAACTGGTCAAGCTCATCAATCGCTATCGCTATGCGTATCATGTGCTTGACCGCCAGGAAATTTCCGATGAGGCGTTGGATTCCTTGAAAAAGGAACTTTTTGATTTAGAGTCGTGCTATCCGGATTTAATCGTATCGGATTCGCCGACTCAGCGGGTGGGAGGCAGGGCGCTGAAAAAATTCGCGAAGCATATCCATAAATCGCCGATGCTTTCTTTCAATGATGCGTTTTCAGTTCAAGATATGCGCGATTGGGTTGAGCGCGCCAAGCGGCTGTTGCTTGGGAAAGAAACAAAAGAGATTGATTTTTTTTGCGAGCCAAAGCTGGACGGGTTGGCGGTGGAGCTGGTATATAGGGGAGGGCTTTTTGCCATTGGCGCCACGCGCGGTGATGGCCGTATCGGCGAAGATATCACGTCAAATTTGAAAACCATAGAATCAATCCCGCTGAGTTTGCCTCCTTTGGATGAAATTATTGCCGGTTTGCGCGCCGCGGGGCTTGGAAAAATGGCGGGTGTGGTTGCGAAATCCGGCTTGAAAGAATTAACTGTACGCGGCGAGGTGGTGATTGCCAAAAAAGAGTTTAAAAGGATAAACGAAGAACAATTAAAAAGGGGATTGCCGCCGTTTGCCAATCCACGCAATTTGGCTGCCGGATCAATGCGCCAGCTTGATCCCAAGATTGCCGCGTCCCGTCGGCTGGATTTTGATTGTTATTCTTTGGCAAGCGATTGCGGGCAGGAAACACATTGGCAAGAGCATCAATTTCTGGAAATTGCCGGGTTCAAAACCAACAACAAATTCAGCCGTTATTGCGCAACGCTGGATGAAGTGTTTTTGTTCCATGAATATTGGCGCAAAAATCGCGCCAAATTGCCTTACGAGATTGACGGTGTGGTGGTGAGTGTGAACAATAATAAAATTGCTGAAATTTTGGGCGTGGCGGGCAAGGCGCCAAGAGGTGCGATTGCTTATAAGTTTCCGTTAAAGCAAGCCACGACGATTGTTGAGGATATTTTGGTGCAAGTTGGACGGACAGGAGCGTTAACGCCGGTGGCGGTTTTATCTCCCGTGGTTGTCGGGGGGGTGATGATTTCGCGCGCCACTCTTCACAACGAAGACGAAATCCGTCGTTTGGGGCTTAAAATCGGCGATACCGCGGTGGTGGGCCGCGCCGGCGATGTTATTCCCAGCGTCTTAAAAGTTTTGCCCGAATTGCGCACCGGCAACGAGCGGGAATTTAAAATGCCTGAAACTTGTCCGATTTGCGGCGGCAATACCCGGAAAAAAGAAAGTGAGGCGGTTTGGCGCTGTGTTAATCGAGGATGTTTCGCGGTGCAAAGAAGATCGTTGCAACATTTTGTTTCGCGCGCCGCGTTCAATATTGAAGGTTTGGGTCCAAAAATCATTGAGCATTTAATCAACGAAGGGCTTGTTCGCGATGCCGCCGACATTTTCGTGCTTAAAGAGGGCGATTTGGCTCCTTTGGAGCGATTTGCGGAAAAATCATCCCAAAACTTGGTGCGGGCGATACAAGAGAAAAAAAACATCAGTTTGCCCCGATTTATTTACGCGTTGGGGATCCGCAATGTGGGCGAGCAAACCGCGCGCGCGCTGGCTGACGAGTTTGGCTCTCTGGCAAAGATCAAGCAGGCTTCCTTGGAAGATTTGCGCGCGGTGGCTGACATCGGGCCGGTGGTGGCCGAGTCAATCGCGGGTTGGTTTGCTTGGCCGAAAAATTCGGATTTGATTGAAAGGCTGATTTCGGCCGGAGTTTCAATTGGCTCGCACCGCAAGATTCAAGGCGCGTTAGCCGGCAAATCGTTTATCATTACCGGCACGCTGGAAACTATGAGCCGCCAAGAGGCCAAAGATCGCGTTCGCGCCCAAGGCGGCGTTGCCGTTGATTCGCTTTCCAAGAGCACCGGTTATCTTGTTGTGGGCGCCAACCCCGGGTCCAAACTGGCCAAAGCGAAATCATTGGGAGTGAATATCTTGAACGAAAAAGAATTTTTGGCATTAACCGGCAACGAAAAATGAATTTTATAATTTCGCATTTGAAAAAATTTGACTGGATAATGGTGGCCATGGCGATGGCTTTGGCGTTAATCGGATTGCTGTCAATTTATAGTAGCTCGCTTCATTCGGGTGATTTTGCCAATTTGACCAAGCAAGCGGTTTTTTTGGGCATCGGCTTTTTCTTAATGTTGGTGTTGAGTTTTTTTGATTGGCGGATGTTCCGCGAAAGCCCGGCATTGATTTTGGGATTGTATGTTGTTTCCATATTGGCTCTGGCGGGGTTGTTTTTTTTCGGATCATCAAATCGCGGCGTGCGCACTTGGTATGATTTGAAAATTATTACTTTGGATCCGATTGAGTTGTTAAAACCCATACTGTTGATTTTGCTGGCGAAATATTTTTCCCGGAGGCATATGGCAATGTATCAAATCCGCCATTTGGCGCTTACCGGATTTTATGTGGCATTGCCCGCGGCGCTGGTATTTTTCCAGCCGAATTTGGGGCCTTGCTTGGTGATTGTCGCGCTTTGGATTGGAATGTTGATGATCGCGGGAATAAAAGCCCCTCATTTTGTCGCGCTCTTGCTGTGTTTTTTGGCGATTTTTTCGCTTGGTTGGGCGTTTTTGCTCAAAGATTATCAAAAAGACCGGATTATGGATTTTTTCACGCCCGGTGATCCTCTGGGGGTTTCGTGGAGCCAAAATCAGGCCAAAATCGCGGTGGGGACAGGCGGACTTCTGGGCAAGGGATTGGGGCAGGGATCGCAAACGCAGTATGGTTTTTTGTCCGAGCCGCAAACTGATTTTATTTTTGCGGCAATTATTGAAGAATTCGGCGTTTTGACTGCCGTTGTGATTTTGTCGTCGTTGTTTTTGTTGATTTGGCGGTTGGTGCGCGCCGCGCGCCGCGCTCGCGATAATTTTTCCAAGATTTTCTTGTCGGGGCTGGCGATTTTGCTGTTTGCCGAAGCGGCGATTCATATCGGCGTCAATGTTGGATTTCTGCCGATTATCGGCTTGCCTCTGCCGTTGGTGAGTTATGGCGGATCCAATTTGGTTTCAACTTTCGCGTTGTTGGGTTTGGCGCAAGGCATCATTGCTTATCGCGGATTTGCTTTTTCGGATGACGACGATCGTGCCAAAAGTTAGCCGCAAACAAACGATCTTTTGCGTCTCTGTTTTCGCGGATTTTTTGTTTTGGCATATTTGTTTTTTTTTGCTATAATTAATCAGAGATTTCTTATTTAAAGTTAATGAATTTTTGGAATGGAAAAACACAACTGGCGGTTGCCATTTTAGCCTGGATGGTGATTTTTTGTTTTACATTAGTTCCCGCGAACAGGATGGCGGCGCAAGATGCCAATCCGGTCTTGGAGCAAAGCGCGGAATTGGTTGCGGAGCCGGTGGCAGAACCAATTGTTGAGCCGGACGTTGAACCAATCAGCGAGCCGGGAGTTGAGTTGCCGCAAGCCCAATCTGCAATTACCGCCGCTACCACCACGCAAGAGTTATCCGCGGCCACCGCCCAGCCGGAAGCCGATTATGAACCAATTGAGCCAACCGAAGAATCCGAGCATAAATCAAAAATTGAAAAGCTCAAACAACGGATTAAATACAAACAATTCAAAAAAGACCAGAATCCCGAATTCATTTTCCCCAGCTTGGAAGACAGAAGAAACTTTCTCAAAAAGTTTTTTGCCTGGATTATGGGCAAAAAGCGCCAGACTCAAATTGAATTGATTGATCCGCAAGGAGATATTTCCAATGCCGATATTTCCATTTCCGGCCAGGAAGTCAAAATTAATCGCAAAAACAACCGCCAATTCCGTCCGGGATTATACAAAATTAAAGCCGTTATCGCCGAAGGCGATAATGCCGCCGAAGAAATCCAAGAATTTGAATGGGGCGTGCTAACGGTTAACACCGACAAAACAATCTACCAACCCAATGATACTGCCAACCTCTACTTTGGCGTTTTGGACAATCTTGGCCACACCATTTGCGACGCGGCCATCAATGTTAAAATTACCGATCCGGAAAACAATGCGTCCTATCTTGGCGCTAATCCCAGCGGTGAGTGCGCGCAAGATAACATTACCGATGTTCCCGACTATTGGGCGACCTACCAAACCACGATTCCCGGGAAATATGAGATGGAGATTATTGCCGACAATGGTAGCGGGGCAAAAGAATTGACTGACTCCTTTGAAGTACGCGAAAATCCGGAATTTGATATCACTAGGGAAAGCTCTACCAGAATCAATCCCATTGCGCCTTACGAGATGAAGTTAACGATTATTCCTGATGAAAACTATACCGGCTCCGTGATTGAAACTGTTCCCGCAGACTTTGAAATATTGAATACCGATGGTGGCAACAACGCTTCCACTACGGTTGAAGTCATCGGTGACGAAAAACAGATTGTTTGGCAGGTTAATTGGGAAGCCAATCAAACCTATCAGTTGGAATACCAATTCCAGGCTCCGCTAATTAGTCCCTATATCTTTTTGCTTGGTCCGCTAACGTTTGGTGATTTTTCCGAAACCCGGCAGTGGCAGATTGCCAGCGACACTCCGAATTGGTTGACAGGTTTTTCCTATCGCAAGCAAATCAATATTACCGGATCGGCCGGCGCGGGCACGAATTATCAAGTGAAATTATTGGTGGGAGAAACTTCGGGCGCGAGCGGCGAACAATTTGATCTTGCCGGTCACTGCACCAGTTTTCCCAACGACATCAAATTCACCGATGACGACGGGTTAACCGAGCTTTCTTATTGGGTGGAGTCAACCGCGGGCACTACTCCCAACCAGCTGGCCACCGTCTGGGTTAAGGTTGCCGATGATTTAGGCTCCAACCAAAGCATCTATATCTACTATGGCAAATCTGGGCAAAGTAGCGCCAGTAGCGGCGATGACACTTTTCTGTTGTTTGATGATTTTAATGATGCCAGTTTGGATACGAACAAATGGCAGGCTGGTTCTTGCGGGGGATCAATTTCCGAAGCATCTGGCTATTTAAGACTTATTCAAGCGGGGGTTGATGCCAATAAACCGTCTTTAAGATCAAAAAACCAGATTCTTTATGATAATATCAAAATGGAATATAAGGGGTTACTTGAGGATTCGAGTGGCTTTAATGGAAGTGAAGTCGGAGCTGTTTTGCATTGGGACGGAACATACAATGGAATGTGTTGGCCGAATAATTCATTTTTGGTGCTTTCAGAACCGGCTTTAAATGAGTGGCGCATGGCAAAGGTTATTGACGGCACATACACCGACTTATCCATGCCTGCATACTATTTTGATACTTCTTGGCACAATTATTCCTTTTCTTATTATAATGAGTATTTAAATTGTACTTTTGACGGGTCGAATGTTGTTAACGCTACAGACAGCACTTCTTTTAGTGGCCGCTATATCGGATTTTTCGGCAGAGGCATATATTCTAGTTCCAGAATAGATGATGTCAGAGTTCGCAAATACGCGGCAACTGAGCCGGCGTTCGCGTCGGCGGGGAGCGAGGTGAATAATGTGGCGCCGAGTTTTTCGGTGGCGCCGTATGAAAGCCCAACCAGCGATGATACCACGCCCACCAATTTGGGTGCCAATGTGACTTTCAAAGCCACGGCCAGCGATGGCAATGGCGACCAGTGGTACTTGGCGATTTGCAAGACCAATGAGATTAGCGCCGGAACTGATGGCCCGCCGACATGTACCGGAGGAGAATGGGCGATATCTACTGCCACGGATTCGGCAAGTGAGGCTACGGCCAGCTACACGGTAACCGCCAGCGAAACTCTGGAATCCTACGATTGGTACGCGTTTGCCTGTGACAAAACATCGTCAGCACCTCAATGTTCGGCAATGTCTAACTCCGGCACCGAAAGCGGCAACGAGTCGCCGTTTAGCGTCAATCACGCGCCAACATTTTCAAGTATCATCGATGAAGGTTCGGCCAATCCGGGGGCGACTGATTTTACCGTCACCGGCGTTGCCTACGACAGCGATACGGCCACGGACACCGACACGGTGTCAATGTATGTTTGCAAGTCAAACGACTTTACCGGAAGCGCTTGTGGCGCGGGAGGGACATGGTGCTCCAAGACCAACGTGCAGGCAAGCGATGGCTGGCAATACCGCAAACAAATTTCTCTCACCGGCCAGTCGGGTGCGGGCACGGATTATCAGGTGAAATTATTGATCGGTGAAACTTCGGGCGCGGATGGCGAAAACTTTGATCTGGGCGGCCACGCTACTGATTTCCCCAATGACATCAAGTTCACCGATGACGATGGCGCCACCAATTTGTCCTACTGGGTGGAATCAACCACTGGCACCACTCCCAACCAATTGGCAACCGTCTGGGTCAAGGTTGCCGATGATCTGGGTTCCAACCAAAATATTTATATTTATTACGGCAAATCCGGTCAGGCAAGTTCTTCCAGCGGCGACAACACGTTCATATTTTTTGATGATTTTGAAACTGGAAATTTGAGTAAATGGACAACAGTTCAATCGGGTTGGAGCGCGCAGAGCACAGTCAAGTATGAAGGAAATTATGCTGCAAGGGGCAATCCATCAGGCATCAGCGGCAATACATTTTTAATTAAAGAATTATCGGCGGGAAGGAGTGTTCTGTTGCACGCAATGCTTATGCGTACGGATTATAATGATTTTTATTATATTCGACCCAATTTTTCGGGGCATACTTTTGCCAATTATATGTATAGTGCCCGCAATTTCAAATGGTATCATAGCGGATGGGTGAATTTACCCACGCCAATGTCATATGTTGCAAACCAATGGTATGCGTTTGAAATAGCCGCGGATAACACAAACCAAAAATGGAGATGGTGGATTAATGGCGCAAGCAAGGGCGAGGCGGATGCTTTGGACACGGCAAATAATTTGTTAGGTGTTACGGACTACTTAACAAGCGATATATTCAGAGTTCCCTATACTAGCACGCCAGGCGGCCCTGTTTATCTTGATCAGCACTGGATGCGCGCTTATAATTATCCGGAGCCGGCATATTCTTTGTCCGGGAGCGAGGAAGTAAGCAGTTTTTACGGCGTTTCGTGTGATCTTACCGTTCCCAGCCCGCAGGTGTTCGGCACGCTGGATTATTATCCCTATATTGTTGACAGCCACGGCTTGGCGGCAAGCGGCAGCGCGCAGGGAACTCTGGTAACCTTTACGGTGAGCAATGCCGCGCCAATTGCCCCAAGTTCTCTGGGGTCTTCGGGATATGTTGACGGCTCCTGGCAAACCGATACCACGCCAACTTTGCAATTTACCCAGTCCGATTCAAACGGAAGCGACACCGTGAAATATCACGTGCAAATTGATGACAGCGCGGATTTCGGCAGTCTCATGGTTGATTATACTTCGGCATTAATGGCGCAGGGGGCAACTTCTTTTACCGTGGGCCAGGCCGCGGGCGATGGTAGTTATACCACAGGCAACGAAGGCCAAACATTAACCGATGAAACATCATATTACTGGCGGGTAATGTCTACAGACAACGGTGATCTCACATCTTCTTGGGCTACAGCCAATTCGGGAAGTATTGCCTTCAAAATTGACTCTTCGGCGCCGGGCACTCCCAGCGTTACCGATGATGGAAGCTACACCACTTCTGCCGAACAGTTGGATGCAGTCTGGACTTCATCGGATGAACATTCGGGCATTGCCGATAACCAGTATTGCATCTCCACCGATACCACTGACTGCGCCACGGGCACGATCACTGACTGGACTTCCACGGCCGGTACCCAGGAAGTTGCCAAAACCGGCCTCACCTTATCCGACGGCACCACCTACTACTTCCACGTCAAAACCCAAAACAACGCCGGCACATGGTCCGACATCGGCCACAGCAACGGCATTATGGTTGATTCTTCGGCGCCGGGCACTCCCAGCGTTACCGATGATGGAAGCTACACCACTTCTGCCGAACAGTTGGATGCAGTCTGGACTTCATCGGATGAACATTCGGGCATTGCCGATAACCAGTATTGCATCTCCACCGATACCACTGATTGCGCCACGGGCACAATCACCGACTGGACTTCCACGGGCGCGACCCAGGAAGTTGCCAAAACCGGCCTCACCTTATCCGACGGCGCCATTTACTACTTCCACGTCAAAACCCAAAACAACGCCGGCACCTGGTCAGACATCGGTCACAGCAACGGCATTATGGTTGACGGCAGCGCGCCGGCAATCATAACTATTGATTCAATTACTGCCGAATCGGCAACCCGGCTCACCGTTATCGCGATGACTGCTGTTGATACCGGTACCGGTTTGCATGCCACGCCCTACTGGTTTAGAGAAATATCGTCCAATTCCGGCGGTTCTTCGTCAGCAGATTGGCAAGCGTCAACCATTTTTATTGATGATGGCCTATTGCCCAACACCCAATACACATACAAGGCAAAAACTAAAGACGCACTGGACAATGAATCTCCCTATTCAACCGGATCTTCAAAATACACCTTGGCCAACGCGCCGGTAAATGCAAACGCTGCCGCGGATTCAACCACGCAGATCACGCTAACATGGGAAGCCAACAGCAACCCAAGCGGAACCGAATATTACGCGGAGATTGAAAATTCAAGCAGTAATTCCGGCTGGACCGCCGATACCGATTATTCATTCTCCGGCCTAACCTGCGGCACAGCCTACAATTTCCAAGTAAAAGCCAAAAACGGCGATGATGTTGCCACTGCTTGGGCAAATGCCAGTGCTTCCACCCAAGCCTGCCCGCAAAACAGAGCCGTGGGCGGGCAGTTTAATCAGAGAATTATCCAAACTATACAACAACAAATGCCGGCCAATCTTGATTTACCAAACATTCCCCAAATCCCGCAAATGGTTTCCCGCCTGGGTCAAGCCGCGCAAAACATTGCCCAACCCATCCAAGACGCGGCAAAAACAATCATTGAAACCTTGTTCCCCGAAAAAGAACCCGCGCCCGGACCTGAATTCGCCCAAATCGCGCCGCCGCCACAAACCCCGTTGGCTTTGCAAAACATCTGGAATTTAATCCCTTCGGGCGCGGCTAATTTTGCCCTGGTGCCTTTGCCTCAAGAATTGATTGAATTGAAGAACAATTTCACCCGGATTGATAATCTTTTTAGTCAGACTGGCATTGCCAAAGCCAGCGATCTTCCCAAGTTGGCGGGCGTTTCTTTGAACCTGCCCGGCCTATCCGAAGTTGTCGGCGGCCAGGGTGCGCATCTTCAATCCATCGCGCGAGTCTCCGATTTGTCAGAAATTGCCAAAGAAAAAATCCCGATTCGCCAGATATTCGCGCAAAGCAGTATTTTCCAATCAAGAGATGAGCCCCAAATTGGCTTCCCGCGCTTCCAGAAA
>CAZFZI010000011.1:0-16384 GCA_964523275.1 uncultured Candidatus Saccharibacteria bacterium | reverse complement strand
AATAAAGGCCGCCTTCAGGTGAAGCCCAAACCCCGCCCTTGCGGCCGTACCCGCCCGTCTGCTTTTTGGCAACCACCACGTTCCACGCCGCGGCGCCGCCCGCCGCCAATTTTTTGGCCTCAACATTCGTGGACACAACCTCTTCCAATCTAATTATTTTATAATTTTTGCCATTCTCCATAACAACTAAATATTTTTTGCTACTTACCTTGCTACGTAGCATGTTACGTAGCAAGCTCCTTACCTGTGTCCTTACGCAAGTCCTTACATATATCATTACACGCCTCCCTACATTTCGTTTCCGATCAAATTATGATCGTTCTTCAATGCAAACACCACCACTCATCGGAGTTGGATTGTCCGAAATATCCAATTCCGCATTTTCCCAATCAGGTTCGGTGAAATTACAATCCTCGCGATCGCCTTGATCATATTTCGACAACGCTTTATCCAACGCTTCCTATTCCGACTCCGCCTCAACCTCAACCTCGAAATTACTGTAAACCTTTACCGCCAAACTCACCTTATATTTTTTATCCTCCATAATTTATTTTACTTATTGATTTTTTATGACCAAAAATCTATTAAATTTTTAATCGCTTTCTTAAATAATTCCGGTGATTTCACGCCTAAAATTAGATCTCCGTTTTCGTTAAGCAAGAAACCAATCTTAATTTCTATAATTTTCTTTTCTTTGCTCCCATAAAGAACAACCGTTCTGATTATTTTAAATTTTGGATAATACTTCTTGATATAATTTTTCTCAATATCAACAAAACCCTTCAATTCTTTTATGCCATTTTTCCTAAATTGATATTTTTTACCTTCTATATTTATTATTTCATTTCGGCCGAAATCAACCAAAATTAAATCGGGAATACTTATGATTTTGCTTTTATCACCGGCTTTATATTTTTTTCTGTCGGAATATTTTTTCAACGGAATTGGGTTTCCATCTTTTGTCATAAAATAACTTTTTTCACATCCGGCATGGTTTTCGAAAATTGAATACCCCTCTGTAAAATTTTCAATCACCAAATGAATAAAAATTGTTCCTAATTTCTCGCCTTCGGTCTCATATTTCCAATAAACGCTCCTTTCATTATTTTCGGGAAGATCCAAACCCTCTATTTCTAAATTAAGCTCATTGGCAATCTTAACAAATTTATTACCAAATTTTAAATGTTTTTGCTCTAATCCGTGTTGCGAAATAATGATCTTTCTTCGCCAACCTAATTTTCTTAGTACGGCACTTATTAAACTTAACGCTCCAATATTAGGATCATGCGCCAAACTTCTAGATTTGAATAATCTGCCGGATATTATAATTTTATCTTTAAATTTTATTATAGATATTGGAACATTCCCCTGTGGAGCTTTTTGCATTCTTTTTTTGAATTTGACAATTTCATCAACAGACTTGAACGGTACAAATAAATTTTCATCAAGTTTTTTTCCCAACACCTTGACACCCAAAGCCAGCAACAATCTTGTCCCAAAAACATAAGTGGCGGTCGGTTTTTCTTTTTGGGAGACTTGCAGGTTATAAAGCATTATCTTGGAAACTTTTGGGTAATAACTTTGGACATAAACAAATTTTGAACATCTTTGGTAAACTCCGGTATTACGGCTTTCTTTGTCGTCCGTTTTTGTTTCTTCAATAATATAAATCGGTTCGTCTTTTATTGTTGGTTTATCCTTTTGATAAAAAACCAAAAAATCAGCGAAACTTCCATTCCCGGAAACTGTTTTAATAAATACCTTATTCACCTTGTTGCAACGAAAACCTATTACTTCGTAAGTAAAAGTAAATCTGCCGTTTTCAAGAATCGGCAAAATACGAACAGGGCCGACAAAAACAGCAAGTTTTCTATCTTCGGCAAATTTTTGAAAAATTGCCTTTAACACTTCTTTTTTAGGTCTTTCTTCCGTTAAAAACCAAAGGTTTTTGTCTATTTTTTTACAATAAGATATTAGTTTTAACATTATTTTTAGACACATTGATATTGTGTCTTGTTCAATATGTATAGCTGTTCGTTAATATATTTTTTTGTTTTACTTTCTCCGTTGTTATTACTTTTAAACCTTAAATATTTAAATTCTATCAAATCCACATTACCGTATTGTTTCAAGGTAGAAATTATTGTATCTTTTTTCATAATTCCCTCCGTATTATAACTTAACATCAATGTTTTATATTTCCCATCCTCGGCAATTCTTGAAAGTTCTCTTACGGCCGTAGTCGCATTGCAAAATTTAGACTTTTGATCATCGTAATTCCTTAATCCCGACACACCCCTGATAACAGGATCATCATATCTGGCAATCGTTTCAAGCAAATGATAATTTGGCGCATATTGCCTTTGGTTGTAAGGTGGATCAAGATAAAAAATATCTGCTTCAATTTGGTCTATCAGATTTGCCGAATCTTCTTCAAATGAAAAGTTCTCCTTGCCATTTATCACCAATTTAATGGGCCTTAAAACAAATTTTTTAACAGCTCTTGGGTCCCATTGCTTTTGAAAAGCGGCAAAAACTCCGGCAACATTGGCATAAAAAGGAACCGTCTCGATAAGACAAGCTAACAAAACAAAATATTCGTCTTTATTTATTATATTATTATCTTTCCATTCTTCTATTCTTTGCCTTATTGCGTCAATCAACTTTCCGTTTTCGCCGGAAAAATACATTCTTGGAATTTCTAATTCCGATGTTCCATCCGGCGTATAATTTTTGTATATAAATCCTTCAATTGGCTTAATTTGATTTAGGTATTCAATTATAATTTCTAACGGAGAAGCAAACAAAGACGATCCTTTAAAATTTAATTCTTTAACCAGTTTTTTAAATTTTAGTTTTCGGTTATTAACGATATACGCTTGTTGCAAGACATAAGAGAAATGTAATAAATCCGACGAGTAAATTTGGTAATTAAGCTTTTTAAAAAAACGTCCGACATTAGTAGTCCCGGCAAAAAAATCAAAGAATGAATTTCCTTGTATATTTTTTGAACGCACGACTTGGTAAATCATACCCAACAACTTTTCCTTATTGCCGATAAATCTCATATAAGACTTTGGATTCTTGATTTATAATTTGTTATCAGTACTTCAACGCTCGCATTTTTATCTTTTATAATTGTATGGTAGTTCGAGTTTGCGTAATTGCAACTGATAAAATTTATTCTATAATTAGAATTCCTTTTAACCCAATCTTTCAAAACATCATTTGATTTTCCTTTATGTTCCAAAACATTCGACAACGCAAATCTTATTTTTTTATCGTCCAGCATATCTAATATTTTCAATAACGCTATTTCTTCCCTCTCCGTCCATCCTTTAAATCCTCGCTTGCCATCATTATAAGTTCCTGTTGTTATTAAATACGGCGGATCGCAATAAACAAAATCGTTTTGCGTCAAAAAAGAAAAATCAAAATCTTCAAAACATTTGCTGAAAAAATCAATTTGTTTTTCTTGAAGTTTGAAAATAAAATTTTTTAAATTTCTTTCCATTACGCAATTAAAATTGCTTCTCTCTTTGCCAAAAGGATTATTAAACTCGTGTTTGGAATTAAAACGTATCTGATGATTAAATGAATACGCTATAAGCACAAATAAATCCAAAGGATTTTTTTCTTTATTATATAAATTCCTGATTTTTCTGTATCCGGCTTCATTTGTCAAAGAAAGATTGAATTGTTTTATCCTGTTTTCTATATGCCCTACAGTTTCTTCAATGTTATTTGCTTGAAACACTTTATACATCTCAATCAAATAGACCAGATTATCGTTAAAATAAATTTTTCTTGCATCCGCGTTTATGCCGACATTCCCGCCGCCGGCAAACAAATCGACAAAATTATTTATATCTGTTGGGAAATGGGGTAGAATTTGATTTAGTGTCTTAAACTTACCCC
This sequence comes from uncultured Candidatus Saccharibacteria bacterium, assembly GCA_964523275.1. Taxonomy (GTDB): domain Bacteria; phylum Patescibacteriota; class Minisyncoccia; order Minisyncoccales; family UBA5738; genus UBA5738. The sequence continues at coordinate 12,466 of CAZFZI010000011.1, read as the reverse complement.
CAATATAATTAAGCGGAGATCTTACAAAACCATTAACCGAATAATTAAACGGTAATGACAAATTTTTCGCGATTTTTAAACCAACTTGTAAAGACATTAAAATTATTATTACGTTCTATAAAAACAAAATGCCAGCAACCACAAATTTTTTGCAAAAATAAAGATTGTCCATAATAAAAGCTAATATTTTTGATTTTTCTTTTTCATAAATCATTTTTTTTCTAATAATTACAGCTTAATTTCCCCAATATACCAGAGTGAAGCAATCGCCAGCTTGCTGCTTCTTTACTAACTCGGTATTTATCTGCGATCTCATCTATAGATTTTATTCCTTTCTTGCAATCTTCTTTAAATTGTTTAAGTGGCATTAAAAGTTCCGCGGCAAATTCATTCGCCTCTATTTCCATAGGATCGGTGCTATCTAGTGCCAATTCAATATTTTCACGTCCTGTTTTCATCATATAATGCCCTATTTCATGAGCAATAGTAAAACGTCGCCTATACCATGCATGATTTTTGTTAAAGGCAATAGTGGGGACATCATTTACTACAACTGTTGTCCCCGATGTTTCATCGCTAAAATCCTTGATACCAATAAAATTTAAATTATATTTATCTTTTAAATATTCTCCTAACTTTTGAAAAGAAAGCGGAAAGCTATTCAGCTTTGCATCTTTTAGAAGTTTACGCGCTAAATTTCTAGCAAGACTAATACGCGGCTTAGTGTTTGGCATTATCGTCATGTCTTTGTTTTGCTAATTCAATAATTCGTTCAATTACTTTCTTATCGCTATCAGGTATGTTTTTGGTTGCCCGTAATGCTGTAATAATATCTATTTGTTTTTTTTCTTCTCCCAAAAAATACTCTAATCTTTTTTTAAGAATATCTGCTATTTTTTCTAGATCTTCAATTTTTACCTTTCGCTCTCCAGACTCAATAAGGGAAATAGCGGTAGCAGATTCATAGCCTAAAGCTTCAGCTAAAATTTTTTGAGACATAAAAATTTTTTCTCTGGCTTCTCGAATTCGGGATCCTATAAATTTATAGCGTTCTTCTGATTTTTTCATAATGTTATTATGATGTTATCATATTGACAACAATATCACCATTTTGATATACTCAATATAGCATAGTGGAAACTTGTAATAAAGGCCGGCTTGTGGAAACTTGCTCAATAATTACTAACAATTAAAATCAAATGTTAGAAAAACACACTGAAGAAACCATACAAGCGGTATGGGAAAAAGGCACAATTGTTCCAGGCAACAATTCGTGCAACTGGAGAAAAGATCAATGTGGCGCATGGATTAAAAGATCTGATTATGGGAACAGGGATTCCATCTATGGGTGGGAAATTGATCATATTACACCCAACGGGAACAATGCCTTGTCCAACCTCAGACCGCTGCAATGGAAAAATAACGTTGCTAAGTCTGACGGGCGTCTTACATGCCCCGTGACCGCCAATGGAGATAAAAACACAGGAAATTAAATAAAGTAGCTGTGATTTTTCTTCATTAACCAAACATTGCTTGACCGAGTAATGTTTGGTTTTTGTTTAATTACTCTTATTATATGTACTTACGCCAAGATGATTAGAGTGTCGCCTTCCATCACTTTTTGATCTTTGGCGATTTTGATTTCTTTGATTTTCCCCTCGCATTCGGACAAAATTTCGTTCTCCATTTTCATCGCCGAAAGCGTGAGGAGTTTCTGCCCGGTTTTGACGATATCTCCAATCTTTACGTTTAATTCCGAGATTGTTCCGGCCAGCGGCGCGCAAACAACTTTGTTTGACATATCCCGCTTGGGAATCGCCGCTTGCGCCACCGGCAAGGCATCAACCGCGTTTTCAGCGCCGAACAAAAAATCCTGGCCATTAACCGCAACTTTAACCCCCCGCTGGCCGCGATCGTCAATCTCTATTTGATATTCCTTCCCCTGATTGGTTAATGTGAACTTCATTTATGTTAAATCAAAATTCAAATGATAAATGATAAACAAAATTTTAAATTTAAAATCAAATTTTAAAACTAAATTCGTGGTATTTGTTTTGATTTAATATTTAATATTTTTTAATTTTGTTTATCATTGAATTTTAAATTTTGATTTAGAATTTATCATTTTCTCGGCATTCGGTTCTATCCGCCAGCACCCACTCGGAAAGGCCCTTGCCATTACCGTTTTTTTCTTGCTCGGTCTGTAGTTGCCGGTATATCTTGTGAACAATTTGCGCGATTGCTTCTTCTCCCGCTTCCTTGTGCTTGCAAACAATTTTTTTCTGCAAATACGGCCGCAACATCAATTCGCGCATAATACCGCTTTTTTCAACATAATTGGTGCAAAAATCCCCGCGGATGAAATCTTCCTTTTCCAAAAGTAATTGAAAAAACGGAATCGTGGTTGCCACGCCTTCAATCACGGTTTCGGAAAGCGCGCGCTTCAACTTGGTGATTGCCGCGTTGCGATCCTTTCCGTAAGCAATAATTTTGGCCAGCAAAGAATCAAAATAGGGATAAATTTCTTGGCCATCCTGCAAAAAACTGTGCACGAAAACTCCCTGCCCTTGCGGCGGAATATATTTTGAAACTATGCCTGGTGATGGAACAAAGTTTTTTTGCGGATCTTCGGCATTCACGCGCACCTCAATGGCCCACCCGTTTTGATAAATGCTTTCCTGGCCGAATGACAGCTTTTCGCCTTGCGCGATTCTGATTTGCTGTTCCACAATATCAATGCCGGTCACCGCTTCGGTCACCGGATGCTCCACTTGAATGCGCGGATTCACCTCCATAAAATAGAAATTTCTATCTTTGTCCAACAAAAATTCCACCGTGGCGGCCCCCTCATAATTTAAAGATTCCGCGATTTCCACCGCCCACGCACCCATTTTGGCGCGCAATTCGTCATCTATCGCGGCAGACGGAGATTCTTCCACCAATTTCTGAAATCGGCGCTGGATTGAACATTCCCGTTCACCCAAATAAACCGATTTTCTGCCATCACCCAAAATCTGGAATTCAATGTGTTTAACTTCCGGAAGATATTTTTCCAAGAAAAAATCAACATCGGAAAACGCGCCCGCCATTTGCCGTTGAACTCCCAGCGACAATGTAATCATTTCTTCATAATTCATCTGGCCGTTGACCACGCGAATTCCCATACCGCCGCCGCCGCGCTGGGCCTTAATGATAAATGGCGGCTTGATGCGATCGGCCCATTTTATCAAATCTTTTTTGCTTTTAATTGATTGATCCGAGGCGGGCACTGTGGGCGCGCCGATTTTTTTGGCAATTTTTTTGGCTTCAACCTTATCCTGAAGCAAACGCAAAGTTTTGAACCGCGGCCCGATGAACTTTATCCGATGGCGATCGCATAAAAGCGCAAACTGCCAATTTTCCGACAAAAATCCATAGCCCGGATGAATCGCGTCAACTTTGGCAAACTTGGCAATTTCAATAATTTTTTCCTTATCAAGATAGCCGGCAGAACCATCTTGTTCCAAAAAATAAAACTCGTCGGCCAGCGCCGTTTCCAAAAAATTCTTTTCCTGTCCTTGGCGCGGGCAAAGCGCGACAGTTTTGATGCCCATCTCGCGGCAAGTCCGGATGATCCGCAAAGCAATCTCTCCCCGATTGGCAATTAGTATTTTTTTAATTTGCATTTTTTTTTGCTAATTCGCGCACCGTTTTTTCAATTTTTTTGGTAACATCAACGCAAAGATCGTAATATTCGCGCGAATCCTTGTCCAATTTGGCGGCGACTTCCCTTTCTTTGGAAAAATCCATCAATTTGCCAATGTTAACCCGCGCAACTTTGGCAAGCTTCAGCCGGCCGTGCGGGGGCATCAGCTTCTGAGTCCCGTCCAGCGCCGCCGGCAAAACCGACACACCGCTATCCAAGCATAACTTCCCCACGCCAGCCTTAAATTCGCGCATCACGCCATCATAGGCCCTGCCGCCCTCCGGATAAATCACCACCCGATAACCCTGCGCCAGCATTTTAATTGCCGTGTCAACCGCCCATTTTTTTGATTCGCTGCTTTTGCGATTTATCGGAATCACGCCCCCCCACAAATAAATCAAATTGCGCCATAATTTTTTGAATCCGGTGTATTGATCCACTTGCGCCACAAACGTGAATTTTTTGGGCGAGCAAATATAACCGCTCATAAACCAGTCCATATGGCTCAAATGGTTTGATGCTAAAATAAAGTTTTTCGTTTTAGGCACATTTTCCCATCCCTTGATTTCCTTGATCAAAAAACTTCTAACCGCACCACCCAATAAAAAACGAGAAATTGTGGAAACAAAAGTATTCATAATAATATAAATCCTAAATTCTAATTTCTGCGCCAGCGGCGCATCCGCCTTTGGCGGATAAATCCTAAACAAATCCAAAACTCAAAATTCAAATTTAAAAACGGCATTCTTTCTTTGTTTTGATTTTTAGATTTTAGATTTTGGTATTGTTTAGGATTTAGGATTTAGTGCTTGGGATTTGTCCAGCAAAGCGTTAACCGCTTCTTCGGCTTTTTTGGCAATTTTTTCGCATAGCCGGCGGTATTCGTCATAATTTTTTTCAACGCCGCCGGCGGCGCGCAATTCATCGGGAAATTCCAACGATTTGCCAACAATCACCCGCGCCGACCGATTCAATTTCAACTTGCCGCCGGGAGGCATCATTTCACGGGTGCCGATCATCGCCACCGGCAAAATCGGCGCGCCGGTTTCCAAATACAATCTCCCCACTCCGCGGCGAAACATTTGCAGTTCGCCGTCGCGGGAGCGCGTTCCTTCCGGAAACATAAACAGATTATAGCCTTTTTTCAAAAATTCAATCGCCTTTTGGGCCGCCCTTTCTTTTGATTTTGGATCATTGCGATCAACCGCGATCGTTGAACCCCAAAAATAGGTTAAATCCCGCAAAATTCCTTTAACCCCTGTCATTTTATCAACTTGGCCGATGAAAGTGTATTTTCGGGGAACGCAAAGATAGCAGCCAATCATCCAATCCAAATGGCTGATATGATTTGAAACCAAAATATAGTTCTTTTTTTTGGAGAAATTCTCCTTGCCTTTAATTTCTTTTACCACAAACAGCTCGAAAAACCACCCCAACAAAACCCATGAAATCGTTGAAACAATCCTATTCATAAAATTTTGCGGCCGAGTCCAAAGCTTGCTTGGCATCATTGACAATTTCATCAATAATCTCCCGGCAAGATTTTATATTGCGAATCCCTCCCGCGCAAGTGCCGCACAAAAGTGCCGATAAATCGGCATTGGCGCCGCCTTTGTTGCCGGCAAACCGCTCGGATTTTATCTCCTCGGGAAACGGATTTTTTTCTTCAATTTTGCGCACCGATTCCACAAACTTGTTTTTAATCATCCGCACCGGATGGCCGGTAAAACGCGCCACCACCGCGATATCTTCGTCAGTGGCATTAATCACCGCGTCTTTATAACTTTGATGGATTTGGCATTCAACCGCGGCCAAAAACCGCGTGCCAATCTGAACGCCGGCGGCACCCAGAACCAGCGCGGCGGCAAACGCTTTGCCATCACAAATTCCGCCGGCGGCGATCACCGGAATGCTTTTCACCGCCGCCGCCGCTTGAGGCACCAAGCACATTGTGGTGCTTTCGCCAATATGGCCGCCGGATTCCAACCCCTCCACCACCACCGCGTCTGCTCCCGATTGCTCCATTTTCGCCGCCAAGCGCGCGTAGGGTACCACCGGAATAATTTTTACCCCGCCTTGCTTCAAATATGGCATTAACGGCACAGGATTGCCGCCGCCGGTCCATACCGCCGCGATCTTTTCTTTGATGACAACTTTCACCAGATCCGTCGCCCCTGGATTTTGCAACAAAAGATTTACTCCAAAAGGTTTATCGGTTAACGATTTTGTTTTTTTAATCTCTTCCTCCAGCCATTGTGGCGAAGCAAATCCCGAACCGATCACCCCCATTCCTCCGGCATTGCAAACCGCCGCGACCAGCGTTGATTCGGAAACTCCGGCCATCCCGCCTTGAATAATGGGATACTTGATTCCTAACAGTTTGGTAAGTTTATTATTCTCAAACATATCCTTAATAAATTTAAAATTCAATTTTAAATGATAAACAAAATCAAAATAATAAATTTTAAAATTAAGATTTTGTTTGAAATTTATAATTTGATTTTGATTTTCAAATGATTAGGGGTTCTTTTGCCAAGATCGCGTTGGCTTCGCCAACCAGTTCGTCAATAATCTCCTTTACGGTGCTCATTTTGTTCACGCGCCAGACATTGGAGCCGGCAAACACCAGCCCATTGTCCAAATCGCCCTTGCGCGCCGCTTCCAGCGCCTTCAAAATGCAATAGCTTTTGTTGCACACCGGCCCAATACACCCCCTGCACTCTTCCGGCAAAGCTTTGGGCGCGGTTCCCGCCAAAACCTTGTCCACAAACGGCGTGCGCACCGCCCTCCCAGGCAAACCCACCGGCGAATGAATGATTACCACATCCTCTTTTTTGGCATTAATGTGCGCTTCTTTGAATTTGATATTTGCGTCACATTCCTCGGTAGAAACGAAACGAGTCGCCATCTGCACGCCGGAAGCACCGGCACGCAGCATCTCCACTATGTCAGCACCGGTAAATACCCCGCCGGCGGCAATCAATGGCAATTTTATCCCGGAAGCAACAATTTCTTTTAAGATATCAATTGCCTTGCGAAAAGGTTTCCCATGGGGAAAACCGAGATGACCGCCGGCATCCGCCCCCTCAACCACAATTGCCGAAGCACCGGCTTCTTGCGCCTTTTGAGCAACTTTAACACTGGAAGCAATGGAAAATACCGGCGTTTGATATTTTTTTGCCATTTCAAAAGTATCCAAACGAAATCCCGCGCCTTGAACCACCAAGTCAACCCCCTCTTCAAGCGCCGCGGTAAGCAGTTCTTCAAACCGGCCGATAACACCCATAATATTCACACCAATGACGCCTCCAGACCCGGCAATCGCGCGCGCCTGGCGGATTTCGCTTTTCACTTCGTCGCCGCCCATCATCCCCGAAATTGCCACAATTCCCACTCCGCCGTTTTTGGCCACATTGCCGGCCAAATTGTGCAACGAAACCCGCACCGCCATTCCTCCTTGAATAATGGGATATTTGGCAGTCCATTTGCCGATTGACAGCGGCGGCAGTTGGAAAAATTTATTTTTTCCAGCCGATGCGGATGATAAACTATCCGCTAAAAATTTTTCTTTCATTTCGGATTTATCCATCACCGCCACCGAAAAACGAACTTCGCATTTTAACACGCCATTCACCGACGCCTCGCCGGCAAAGTTGGCAATTTTGTCATTGTAAAATCCCAGCAATTGCACCCGGTATTTAATTTTGTCTCCCGGCATAATCGGCGCCAAAAATTGCGCGCCGCGCACCTGATAAGCCAAGAGGTGTTTGTTTTTGTGATTTTCTCCAATTTTTTGGCGCAAAAGCAAAGTGCCGGTTTGGGCGATTCCCTCAACAACCAAAACTCCGGGCATTATGGGAAAATCAACAAAATGACCCGCGAAATAATCATCTTGCGGCAAAGTTTGCTTATATCCCACAACAGTGTCAGCTTCAATTTTTTCAATTTCATCAACCCACAAAAACGGCTCTTTGTAGGGAATGATTTCCTTAATCTGCTCCTTGTTATAAAGCATATTTTTTTCTAAATTAACAAATTATCTTATTACCATGAAAAACCGCTCAACGCAATGATTATAACATTCAAATTGAATAAATATAATCCCGGGTTAGCGGCAGATCGTTGTTGGCTCCATTAGTGAAAAGGATTTGATACAGGCGATTACCCGCGTTCTTAAAGGAAACCGCACTGGCATTCAAGTAAAGCCGCCACATCCGAGTAAATTGGCGCGCGCGCCTCTCGTCACGCGACCGTAATACCATAATCTTTTCTATTTCGCTAATATTTTCTTCAAAATTGGCAATCCAGAAATCAAGCGTTTTGACATAATGCAAGCGCAAATCTTCAATGTCATAATAAATCAAACCGGCATCAGCCATGCCGGCGGCAATCTGCGCCAGCGATGGAATATATCCGCCCGGGAAAATATACCGGGAGATCCACGGATCAGTCGGCCGGGCGTCTTTTTTACCGATCGTGTGCAAAAGTCCGATGCCGCCGGGCTTTATAATTTTTTTAACGGTTGAAAAAAATTTGTTTTGATACCTTTTGCCCACATGTTCAAACATGCCGATGGAAACGAATTTGTCAAACGATCCTTTCGCTTTGCGATAATCCTGCAAGCAAACGCTCACCTTGCCCTCCAATCCTTCTTTTTTGATCTTTTCCAAAATATAATCATGTTGATTTTCCGACAAAGTATAACCGGTGCAAACCGCGCCATAATTTTTGGCGGCATAAAACATCATCTGCCCCCAACCGCAACCGATATCCGCCAACGACTCCCCTTTTTTCAATCTCAATTTGCGGCAAATGTGGTCATATTTATTATTTTGCGCGATTTCCAGGTCATCATTGCCATTTTTAAAATACGCGCACGAATAAGTGAGCAAGGGATCAAGCCATAGCGAATAAAAATCATTACCAATGTCATAATGCCGCCGGACATTTTTTTTGGAACCGGCCAGAGTTTGCCGCGAAAACGCGCGGTTCCACAAAATCTTCACCTTCACCGGCAAAGAAATGCTTTTGTTCAGTCCCTGCCAGCAGTCATACATTCCCAACATCGCCTGCAAATCGCCGGCAACGTCAATATTCCCCGCAACGTATTCTTCGCCGAACACCAGCGAGCCGCCAGTCAAAATCTTTTTAGCTGCCGCTTCGGAACGGAAAACTATTTTGAAAGCTTCGTCGCCATCCCCGTAATGGTTGATTGATCCGTCCCAAAATCCCGCCGCAAACGGCGTTTGCGGACACAAACGGCTCAATTTTCGTAAAACAGCATCAATAACTTCCTGCATTTTTCACTTTAAACTTTACGCTTTCATAACCCTTTTCACTTTACGCTTTAAACTTTAAACTTTACGCTTTCATAGCCACAACCCGCCGTCAACATTCACCGCATTACCGGTAACAAAGCTCGCTTCGTCTGAAGCCAGAAACGCAATCGCATTGGCAACTTCTTCGGGTTTTCCCGTTCGCCCCAGCGAAGTGAGCTTTTTCACCATTGCCTTCACTTCCTCGGGCATTACCTCGGTCATTTTTGATTCAATAAATCCCGGTGCCACCGCGTTAACCCGCACTCCGAACTTTCCCACCTCTTTTGACAATGTTTTTGTAAATCCTATTATCCCCGCCTTGGCCGCGGTGTAATTGGTCTGGCCAAAATTGCCGCGCAACGCCGAGAACGAAGAAACGCTAACGATATTCCCCTGATTGGCGATGATCATCGGCAATGCCAGCTTGGAACAATTAAACACGCTGGTTAAATTGATGTCAATCACTTTTTGCCACTCCTCGGCGGTCATTTTTGCCAAAGTTCTGTCTTTGGCGATACCGGCATTATTAATCAAAACATCCAAGCGGCCAAACTCGGACTGAATGTCCTGCATCATTTTTTCCACCTCATTATAATTGGAAACGTCGGCCAAAAAATATTTAGCATTCGGCGCGCCGCCGCTTTTCATTTCTTCGGCAACAATTTTCAATGTTGCTTCCTGCGGCGCGATATCATTAAGCGCGATTTTGGCGCCCAACGACGCAAACTTCGCGGCAATCGCTTTACCAATCCCCTGCGATGAACCTGTAACCAACACTACTTTCCCCTCAAATGTATTTGCCATATATTCAATTGAAAATGTAAAAATCAAAAATCAAAATAACAATTTAAAATACAAAACGCCATGTTGTTTTTAATTTTTAACTTTACATTGTCATTTTTAATTTTGATTTTTCAATTTTAGATTTTAGAAGGTTTCAGCATTATATTGCACCTCTTTGATATTTCTGCCCGCGATCGGAATATCGCCAATGGCAACATCCTTAACAATTTCAGGTGTTTTAAACGATTGAGCAATCTCATTGAAAACTCGGTCAAGGTTGGCCGCGCTTTTTGACGCAAGAACCAATCCCATAAAAGTTGTGAGCTTGTTTGAACGCTGAACGAATTCCGCCTCGCCGATCACGACCATATTTTTTAACAATAAATTCAATTCCGCGGCCATTTCTCCTTCGGAAGAAAGATATATCTGCGCCAAATAATTTTCCTTTTTCAGCGCCAAAAACAAATTTTGGCACGCCGCGGCGCGCCCCATTTTTTCAATCGCCAAATTGATAACCAAATCCGCCTCCAAAACTTTTTTGGAAATTTCAAATTGATTTACTTTTTCAAATTCACCTTGTCCCAAATCAAGCGGAGTGATACCGGCTTTCTGGCAAACATCAACCAACCCGGATTTTTGCGCCATTGCTGTAATCGGAACATCGCCAAAGCCCTGGCTGGCAACAACGATATTCTCAATTTTAGCGCCGGCTTCTAACAGCAAACTCAAAACCGCGGCCAGAAATTCCGGCGAAGTATTGTCGCGAAAATAACTATGACTGGCTTTTTCAATAGTCGGTAAAATAACGATTTTTGAATTCGCGCCAACACCAATGCCGCCAATAAGATCCAGCACGCTTCCGACCGCTTCTTGAGGATCGTGCTTAACGCGCCACACGGCCACCGCCCCGGGATTATTACTGGCCTCAACTTTGAATTCATCGCCGATTGCATATTCCTTTTCCGATTTATGGCTCCACATATTGCTAAATTCATCTTCCAAAACCAAGACGTTATAAGGAACATTCGGATGAAAAAACGTGGGAATACCCACCTTGACCGCGCCGCGCACGCGGGCGGCCTTGGCTTTCATTTTCTCCAAAGGTATCAAGCAATATGGACACCCGGCCAAAGGATGGCTCCACCGCCGCTTGCATTTTGCGCATTCATAGAACATAATCTTTTTTATTAATTCATGCTAAAATCTTATCATAATCAATTTCAAATCAAAACTTAAAATTCAATGATAAACAAAATCAAATATTGAATTTAGAATTTTATTTATCATTTATCATTGAATTTTGGCTTTTTCCAGTATATGCCAAAAACCTATATTTTACCAGAGAAATTCAGGCCCCGGATACAAAAAATATGGGGCAAGCCGCTTTTCGGCGATGAAAGCGAAATCAAGGAAAAATATCAAAAAGCATTGGATAAAAGGAAATACAAAACCGTGATCACCATTGGCGATTATTGCTCGCATCATCTTGAATCCGACATCAAGATTTTTGACAAACTTGTCCAGCGCAAGGCTTTCGCGCAAAAACACGAATGCTCCTTGAACGTCAAAAATCCGGCCGGCACCATTCAAAAAGAAAGCTGGGAAATCGTTAAACAAGCGATAAAAGAAAAAGCTAATGTTTGCGTTGACGGCGAAGAGGATCTGCTGGTAATCCCCGCGCTGATTTTGGCAAAGCCGAAAACCTTGGTGGTTTATGGCTTTCCCAACAAAGGCATCTGCCTTTTGGAAGCCAATCTCAAAAACAAAACCATTTTCCGCCTTGCCCTCAAAAAATACTTCCGCTCCCCCAAAGATTAACTCAAAGATTAACCTCTTGCAAAAAAAAGCTACCTGTGATTAAACATCAACAATCCCAACCAAATCGGGATCTGAGGTGGTATTGCGCGAATAATACTCGCGGCAACAGCATTATTTATGACTTTTTTAGCCGTATGTATCCGCTTGCCGACACAAGCGATACCATCGGTTATTAAGAGAAATTTTGTTGGCCGCAAATTCGTACGCCGGTCTCACTGGCAGGCTCGGGAGGCATTTGGAGCCCCGAGGAGCAGTCTCCGTCCTATTTTTAGGACTTGGCCCTTTTATGGGAAACGCGTCTTATAAGCGCAGATGCGGTATAGTCTGAATGAATTCGGACGAAAAAGGAGGTGATTCTGATGGCATTATTGCACATCGGATTACTCATTGTTGCCGCCATACTTGGGGTGTTGCTTACGTCATCGCCAGTGATAATTTCCGCCCTGATAAGGTTTGGCAGCGCGCTCGCCCGATCCCTGGTCGCTTGCTGGCCGTTAAGGTACACAGCGAGCCGGGTATTGGAATAGCAAAGGGCGCAGAGAAGCTTTACGCGAAAGTTTGTGCCATAAAAATGGGACGACAGCTCCATGAACTATGAGACCCTCCCGGTTGACTGAAGCTGTTCCATCAATCGCATAAATCAGTATGCATGAAGCGGCTTTGCGCCAGGCAAACGGGCAGGAACTATCCCTTGAGGAAAAACCTGTCCCACTCTCTCTTCTGAAAATTTGTAAACCAAAACCGCGGCGAGAATTTACCGCGGTTTTTTGATTTTTTTAAATCTTTCTGAATATATGGACAGTGACCGAACCGCCGGCGCCGCCGATATTGTGCGTTAAACCGATTTTAGCGTCCTTTGCCT
>CAZFZI010000010.1:19243-22204 GCA_964523275.1 uncultured Candidatus Saccharibacteria bacterium | reverse complement strand
GCTTTGGTGTTAATTCCGGCAAAAAATCCGGCGCGAAATTTTCCCCCGCCGGCTCAGTTAAAAAATATTCATACCCCTTCTGCATCTTGTCATCCACTACAATTTTCTTTTTCTTAAATTTGACCATTGGTTAAAAAATCAACCGCTTTATCAAACCATTGATCCCAAAAATATGGACGCTCCAAATCATGGTCGCCGTTTTTGACAATAATTTTATTTTCAAACTCGATATTTAAACTTTTCAAGGGAACCTTATCGTCCGCGTCTCCATGCATATGCAAAACTCTATCTTTTATTGATTTAAAATTATCCGAAAAATCCAAATCTTTTGCTTCTATAAAATAATCCGAATCTACATAATGCTCTTTTAGCATTCGGCCGTCTTGCGCACAATCTTTTAAAAATTTTTCTTCATTAAAATATTGTTTGCAATTCTGCCAAAAAATTTTAATATTTGGATTGTTATCGCGCGCAAAATAAAATCTCAACAGCTCTTTTTGGTTGAGCGCCGGCGCGATCAAAACAATTTTGTTAATTTCTGTCTTTATATCTCCCAATGCTTTCGCCAAAACACACGCCCCCAAACTGTGCGCAACAAAATTTATTTTTTCAAAATTGAATTCTTTTTGAAAAATTTCGATTGCCTTTAACAGCTCTTGCGCCCTATTAGCAACAGTCATCTTTGAAAAATCGCCATCCGATAACCCGCAGCCCGCAAAATCAAATCTTAAAGACACAACTCCCCTTTTTGCCAGCGCCCCACTCATCATTTTAAATTTTTTCTCAACCGTCGTGTTGCGCTCAAACCCATGCGCAAAAACCGCGCCACCTTTTATTTGTTCGCCTGGAACTGTTATTATCCCCCGCAGAATTTCACCATCCCGATTTTTAAACTCCACCAATTTTGTTTTCATATTAAATTTAATTAACGATATTCTTTAGCCAATCAATAATTGCCCGCGCCATTTCATCTTCCTTGCCGAAGTATGTGTGGTCAGCACCTTTGATTATTAAAGTTTTTGATTTTTTGTTTTTCAAGTGCGACGCGACAATTTCTAAATCTTTTTGGGCTGAATACACCAAAGTGTCTTCTTTTTCTCCATAAAATGCCAGCGCGGGAATTTTGATGCTTTTCAATTTTTCAAAATCACCATTATCAAAAATCGGGAAAATATCGCTTTCTTTGCTTCCCATTTCGTTGACATAGGTTTTTGCCGAAATATAATACCAGTTGCGGATTTTATCCGGCAACAATTCTTCTCCCCTGCCTTGATCAATCATTTCTTTTGCCTGCGCCAAATCGTTTGCGAATTTTTCCGGTGCATATTTGCGCAACAATCCCGAAGCATCCGCCGGCGACATCAAAACCATAGCCGAAATTTCCGGCCGTTCACTTCGGCTTGCAAAATAAACAATTTTTGCCGCTCCCTGACTGTGACCCTGCAAAATTATTTTTTCATATCCTCTATTTTTCAAGAAATCCAGCCACGCACCGATATCCAAAACACATTCCTCAAAAATTTCAAACGCCTGCCCAATTCTTTTAATCTCCTGCGTATCGCCAACACGAAAATCCGCAATATGGTCATGCCCGCGCGTATTCACGGACAAAAGCGCAAATCCGTTATCGGTATAAATTTTTGCCATAACATCCAAAAACCCATTCGCATAAAAATTCCCCGCACGGCCCGGCAAATGTAAAACCGCGGCTTTTGCCCCCTCCGGCTCAAACAGCATCCCATCCAACCGCAACCCATCTTTTGTATTTACCCTGTAAAATTCTGTTTTCATTTTTAAATTATTTTATTAATTTTTGTTAAATCAAATCCAAGTAAACTGGCAATTGTCCATTTTCGATATCCCAATATTTTGGATATTTCGGAATTAACTTTCTATTATTACGAGAATAAGAAAAAATTTCTTTTTCTATGCTAATTAATTGTTCCAGTTTTTCTTTTGCCAACACCTCTAGGTATTGTTTATCTTTTTCAATTTCTGGATTTAAATGATGATAATCATTTCTATGTTCCCAAATAGATAAGAATGATTCGTGAATTTTTTTGGTAATTTTTTTGGCTTTTATCAATTTTTCAATATTTTTAGAAAAATTGGACTTTCTATTCAACCGCAAATCATTCCTTTCGCAAAGAAATTTCGCTAACGCTTCGGCAACTGATTGCGTTAACGAAATAGCGCCATAATAATAGCCATACACATAAAGCAATATACATTCTGCAAATACAGGCGCAAAATGAGTGTTTGGTTGTATACCATTAGGTTTTGCTGAACAAAACTTATCAATTATATTTGGAAGTTTTTCCTCAAAACTTTTTCTTAGATTCTCCTCATATTGTTTTTTCGTTACAGTGTCGCAATTCATAGTTTATTTTTAATATCTTGATAAACCTTATAATTTTCGTCATCAAAACAAACAAAGATTATTTTATCAAAGCTGTTTGGATTTTGAGCGCAAAATTCGTTTACTGTTGCAATGGCAATTTTTGCCGCTTCATTTTTGGGATAGCCATAGGTACCCGTGGAAATTGACGGAAAAGCAATCGAACGGATGCCATTTTCTTTTGCCATTTTCAAACAATTTTTATAGCAATTTGCCAAAAGTTCGGCCTTGCCCTCCGTAGCTTTAGCGAAGGAGGGTTCTTTGCCATAAACAGGGCCTACGGTATGGATAACATATTTTGCCGGCAAATTATAACCCCTCGTCAATTTAGCCTCGCCGGTTTTGCCCCGCCCAATTTTTTACATTCGGATAGCAACTCCGGCCCAGCCGCACAATGAGTCTCGC
Source organism: uncultured Candidatus Saccharibacteria bacterium (assembly GCA_964523275.1). Classification (GTDB taxonomy): domain Bacteria; phylum Patescibacteriota; class Minisyncoccia; order Minisyncoccales; family UBA5738; genus UBA5738. The sequence continues at coordinate 19,401 of CAZFZI010000010.1, read as the reverse complement.
CGTCAACTCCGCCCTTCGCCCGCCATAGTTTTTTAGCGAAGGCGGGGCCCAATAGATCGGGATTAGCCTAATTCACAATCGCCCCCACCCCAAATTTTGTTATATCCCCTCTGATAACTTCAATTTCCATAATTTCATATATTCCATATGGAATATAT
>CAZFZI010000010.1:0-19143 GCA_964523275.1 uncultured Candidatus Saccharibacteria bacterium | reverse complement strand
ATCCCCTCTGATAACTTCAATTTCCATAATTTCATATATTCCATATGGAATATATGGCATTTGGCACGATCGCGGGTTTTAAACCAATAAATTTTCCGACATCAAACGAAAAAATCTTCGGTGATTGATAAATCTAATTTTCCGGCATCCAAGCGCGCCATTGCGCCAACCGGCAGGTTACAATTCGGAGTATTGTGGCCAATTTCACCGATTTCCAAAATAGGAAAATCATAATCGGCGGATACCTCAAGCATCACTTCGCCAACAGGGCGATTGCTCAATGAATCCGACAATTTATTACCAAAAAAATATCCCAAAACAATGCCTTTTATTTTTTTGAATACCCCTGTTTGACGCAAAGCCGTGAAACGACGCACCAAATTTTCCACATTATTACAATAGCCTTCTAAAAACAATATTGAATCCTGAAGCAACGGTTCAAATTCCGTGCTTTGTAGCGTTTGGATAATTGAAAGATTTCCGCCCAATAATACGCCCTTCGCTTCCCCCTCTCTCCAGTATTTCCACAACTTTGATGAATTTGACGACTCTTGAGAAACTTCATGCTTGGAATCGGGCAACACTTTAAACGCTTTTCCGCCGAATAAGGATTGCTTTAAACTTTCGGTTTCATAATCATTGATACCACCACAACAGATCCGGACCATGCAAAGTTATAATACCGGTTTTAGCAAATATCGACAGCAACAGCGTAGTGCCATCGCTCATGCCTCCGAATATCTTGGGATTGTTTTTTATCAATTCCCAATTCAAATGATCCAGTAACTCGTTAGCGGTTTCGCCGCCTTGCGACTGGATGATCGCGCCTACTTCAGGGTCCGCAAACATTTCATGGAGATCGCTGACGCGCTCATTAACCGTTCCCGCGGAATAATAATATCTTTTAAAAACATTTTTGGCGATCTTCACGCGTAGCCCCAAACTCTCAAGAAATTTTACGCCATTATCAAACTGCGGCTTTAATTCGGGTGCAATATACCCCGAAGGCGAAACAATGCCGATTGTATCGCCAATTTTCAATTTTTTCGGTTTGATTATATCCATATGTTTTAATTTTTATACAATTTAATAATTTCGCGGATCATTTCCTTGGCGCTGGTACCGTGGGCACAAAAACCATCCGGCAATCTTTTGATAATTTGGCCAGCAATTTCAAAAATTCATCAGTGATTTCGGGTGTAATCCCCGCGGAAGTTAAAAATAATTTCATATAATTTCGGCAACAGTTTAAATTTAGCAAAATCAAAGCAAAATGAAAACAGACCCCTTTTAGGGTCCGCTTCATTTTTTTAGAATACTGCCTGATGTTATTCAGCTTCTTTGGTTTCTTCGGTTCCTTTGGTTTCTTCGTCTCCGTCGTCAAATTTAAACATTGTTTTGTTACAAAAATTTAATCCTGAAATCAAATTTTTGACATTAATTTTTAAGCGCGCTTAAAGACCTTTATGGCGAAATTATAGCCTTTTTGGTTCTCAAATGTCAAGCTTTTTTGGCAAGAAAATTTGAATTTTGTTGAAAACTTTTTTCAGCAATTTTGGCGCTAAAAATCACTCCTGCAAACTTCTACTTTTTTGATATTTCCGACAATTAACTTTAGCGGCATTTTGAATCTGAACCGCAATATTGTCCCGAAGGGCAACCGCATGAATGACACGCATTCACTAAACCGATTTCGGTGTCAAAGCAAAGCATCGGCCTGTCATCGGAACATTCCCCTGCCAGCGTGCCGTCGGAGCACCGATTGCCCTCGGAATTGTCAAAAATCAAAAACTCGCCGGTTTGATCGCCAAAACTTGAATTGTCCGCGTCAAAAATCCGGATCCGATATTTATTGCCGGAGATATTGCCAACATTCCAATAATACCGGCCGCTATCCGCGTCAACATTATTGGCAATAATGACCGCATTTTCCGGGGATTTCAATTCAATGGAAACGTTGTCCATCCCCCGCGCTTCCCAAAGAATATAATAGCTGTGGCGATTTTCCATTTTTTCTCCGCCAACAGGATAAATGACATCTATAAAAGAAGTTTCCTGGGTTGTCTGGCTCTGTCCGCTAAAATCAATTTGCGAAAGCTGTTGTTGAAGTTCAAATATTCTCAATTGGATCCATTGTATCTGCAAAAGAATAATTTGGCGCTTGACCGCCTCAATCTGCGCCAGCAAAGCAACCCTGCCGGCATCTTGCGCAAAAACCGGCTTTGCCGGTAATGCAACCGTGGCAAAAACAAAAAACGCTGATAATACAACTTTGGCAATTTTCATTTTAGATAACATAGGCATTAATTTTTAATTATTTGCCGGCGAGTTTTTTGAAGCCTTCCATTATTTCCACCGGCAAGGCGAAAATCACCGTCTTGGACGGATCGGGATTAATTTTTTCAATGGTTTGCAAAGTGCGCATAGAAAGACCTCCGGGGGTGTCGGTGAGCATCTTCGCGGCTTCGGCCAATCGGGTTGATGCCTGAAATTCACCTTCGGCGCGGATGATAATGGCGCGCCGTTCGCGTTCGGATTCGGCTTGCTTGGCCATTACGCGTTTCATATCCGCGGGCAATTCAATGTCCTGGATCTTGATGTCGGTAACATTGATCCCCCAGTCATCCGTGGCCATATCAACGATCTTTTTAATCTCATCGGCGGTTTTTTCCCGTTCGCTCAAAAGTGAATCCAGTTCAATGCCGCCAATCACATCGCGCAAGGCCGCCTGCGCGTATTGCGCAACAGCCAGAGTGTAGTCCTTGATATTCAATATCGCTTTCTCCGCGGAGCCCACCTGAAAATAGACAACCGCGTTGATACCCACCGGCACGTTGTCGCGGGTAATCACTTCCTGCGAAGGAATATCGGTGGTGGTGATGCGCATATCAACTTTGATCATACGCTGAATGCCTACCAGAACCCACGTGAGTCCCGGGCCGCGCGTGCCCGAATATTGCCCCAAAGTGAGCACCACTCCCCGCTCGTATTGGTCAATCACTCGCAAGCCGATTAGCAAAATCAGCAAAATCAGCCCCGCGACAATCGCAACGATCCCTATCAACCCCATAACTTGGATCACCGGACCGGCCAGCGCGACTGCGCCGATAATCAGCGCCACGATAATTGATAACGCGTTAATTTCTTGATTGTTCTGCGCCATATGTTTAAAACTAAAAGTTAAAAGCAAAAAGCGTAAAGTGGATTTTTGCTTTTATACCTTATTGTTGTTGATTATTTAAGTTAGTTTGTTTTTGTGCTATTCATTATAACATAGCCCCTATAAAAAATCCTAAGCACTAAATCCTATAACCCCAAATAAATTCAAAAATTAAAACAAAACACGCAAAAAGTATTTAGTTTTAAAATTTGGATTTTGATATTTGGTTTTGTTTAGGGTTTAGAATTTAGAATTTAAGATTTGTATATATCGTGGATTTGGAAGTCTCCATTGAAAAATTCACACGGATTTCATCAGCATACAAAACCCGATTGAAAAATCTGGGAATTTTGACAATGCGCGACTTGCTTTACCACTTTCCCAGCCGCTACCAAGATTTTTCAGCAAGAACAAACATTGCCGATCTGGAAGTTGATAAAACCGCCTGTATCCAGGGCGCGGTGGAAAGTATAAAAATCATCAAAATATGGAAGCGCCACATGATTATAATTGAAGCATTTGTCAAAGATGATACCGGAAAAGTGAAAGCAGTGTGGTTCAACCAGCCCTATTTGGCATCAACATTCAAAAAAGGCGCCATCGTTTGCCTTGCCGGAAAATTAGTTGACAAAAAAGGCGCCAAATATTTGTCCAATCCGATGTATGAAAAATTGCGCGACCAGTCTGATGGCGAAGACGACCACACCCACACCGGCCGCCTGGTACCAATTTACCCGGAAACCGCCGGCGTCACCAGCCGCTGGCTACGTTACATTATCAAGCCTCTGCTGAAAAACTGCGGGCAGATTGCCGATCCCCTGCCGGAAAATATTTTAGCATCCTATGAATTCATGCCCTGGGCGCAAGCCGTGCAACAAATTCATTTTCCGGATTCCGACAAGATGGCATCCGCGGCGCGTAAAAGATTCGCTTTTGAAGAATTGTTTTTTATCCAGCTGGCAGTTTTGCGCCAACGGGTGCGCCTGCGCCGCGAAAAATCGCTTCCTGTTCCGCTTGACGCGAATTTAATTAAAAAATTCGTTAAATCATTACCATTTAAACTCACACCGGCCCAGCGCAAAACGGCCTACCAGATACTGAAAGACATGGAAAAACCGCGGCCAATGAACCGCCTGCTTCAGGGCGACGTGGGTTCGGGAAAAACTGTCGTGGCAATGATCGCCGCTTTAAACGCGGCCAAAGCGGGACTGCAAACCGCGATAATGGTGCCCACGGAAATTCTGGCGCAACAACATTACGCAAGCTTCACAAAAACGCTGGCGCCTTTTGGAATTGAAATCGGCTTACTGTGCGCCAAACATTGCGCTTCGTCCGGTTATGGCGCGACAAACAAAAAAACGATGGCCGAATTCGCCAAGAACGGCGAAACGCAAATCTTAATCGGCACTAATGCGTTGATTCAAAAAGGCATTGAATTCAAAAAATTGGGGCTGGTTGTTCTGGACGAACAACATCGTTTCGGCATTGACCAGCGCGCGTCATTGTCCAAAAACAATCTGGCCATCCGCCAAAACGCGCCCTGGCCTCATTTGTTGTCAATGACCGCCACCCCCATCCCCCGCACCTTGGCACTCACGGTCTACGGAGATCTGGATCTGGCGTTAATTGACCAAATGCCCTCCGGCCGTAAAAAAATAGAAACCAAAATAATTTTGCCCAATGAGCGAACAAACGCCTATGAATTCATCCGCAAGGAAATAAAAAATGGACGACAGGCATTTGTGGTCTGTCCGCGCATTGATCCTGAAGAAGGGCAAACTGAAATCAAGCGCGATGGAATTTTGTTTGACCCCAAAGTCGACTGCTCGGGAGCAAACGCCGTGAAAGCCGTGAAAGTTGAATATGAAAAATTATCAAAAGAAATATTCCCCGAAATGCGGGTGGAGATGATGCACGGCAGGATGAAAGCCGCGGAAAAACAAGGGATTATGACAAAAATGAAAGCCGGTGAAATTGATGTTTTGGTTTCCACTTCAGTGATTGAAGTGGGCATTGATATTCCCAACGCGTCAATTATGGCCATTGAAGGTAGCCACAAATTCGGACTGGCGCAATTGCACCAATTCCGCGGCCGGGTGGGCAGAGGCGAACACCAATCGTATTGTTTGTTGTTTTCCGACTACCCCACGCGGCGGCTCTCCGCCATGCTTAAATTCAACAGCGGGTTTGAATTGGCCGAAAAAGATTTGGAAATCCGCGGTCCGGGAGAAGTGTTCGGCTCAGCACAATGGGGCGCGCCCGATCTTGCCATGTCGTCGCTTGCCGATGTGTTTTTGGTGGAAAAATCCCGCGCCGCGGCCAAGGGCATTTTGCAAAACGACCCCGACCTTTCGCGCCACCCGCAACTGGCCGCCCGCATCACCCATTTCCGCGAACACACCCACCTGGAATAGAAAATGGAAAAACAAAACTCGCGGAATTAATTCCGCGAGTTTTATAATAAATTGCTTATATTTTGAAATCAGATAGCATTTTTGACCCTGTTAACTAATGGCGTATTTTGTACCTCTGCTTTATCTATTTTTTTTAACAAATTACTAAATTCTGCTCCCAATTTTTGTGCCTTTTTAAATAATTCATCTTTTTCTTCTCCTTCTGCTGCCGACCAAGCCACTTGATTTTCTTGAATTCTATCCGCTACTTCATTCGCTTGCCTAAATAAATCGAACATTTCTTTTGTTTTTTCCGGGTCAATCCAGCCAGATTCATGATAAATTTGTCTGGGAACTTCTTTTCCTAAAATTTCCATATTATTTCCAAAAATCTTATGGTTTTGATTTTTGGCAATTATAAATAAAATCCAAAATTTTTCATTTTTAATTTTGAATCTTCCTTTGTAATACCCCCCCCAGCCGCCAAAAGTCAACGCTACGCTCAGCAGGGGCAACCCTTGTGGTCACGCATTCCTATTTCAAAGGGCGGCCATAAAGGCCGCCGCTACAAATACAAAAAACAAACGCCACAAAACCAAAATTTTCCTTAATCTTGGACCACATCCACCAAACTATTCTGGTATTCTGCAGAATATCGGAATAGTTTATCGTTTTTTAAAATCACTCTTGCGACAATAAATAGGTTTCCATTTTTTCCGCGGGGGTGAGGCCGGATAACTCTTCGCGGGGGGTGTTGTTCCAGAGCTGGTTGGCGTATTCAAAAAACGCGGTGAGGGATTTTTCGTTCGGAAAATTTATTTTTTCGGAAACCATTTTCATTATCGGGCCGGACGACGAACTTTCGTTCATTGCTTTTTGAATATCTTCCACTTGCCAAATATCACCCGCGCCGATCAAATCCAGCACTCGTTGAAATTCATTTTCAAAATCCGATCGTTGGCGGATTTCAAGCCATTTTGCCAAACAAAACGGCTCAATCTCCTGCGCGTCGCGCTCGGCCCGCTCTTTTTGGAGCTTCCTGTCCAATTCACTGCCCTTGAATTTGCGCTCCATTTCCTTCAATTCTTCTTTCATTTTTTCCATATCAATTTCATCGCCGCTTCCCTCTTCGTTGCCCCCTTCGGCATTTTTTTTTAGCAAATGGTCCCATCTTTGCTCCCAATTTTTTTTCCACGATTTGTTATCGGGATATTTTTCCGCATAACTGATACCATCGGCCAAATAATGATAGTGCCATTTCATTTCGTTTGTCGCAAAATCACTCTCACCCGCTTGCGCGCTAAAAACCAACGATCTTTTGAAAAGTTCCAAAATTCTTTTATCTTTGCTGTTAACCAAAATACTGCCGATAAAATCTTGAATATCTTTATCTTTTTCAAACAATTTTATCAAAAAATTTTTAACCGGAATTTGGTCTGTAAATTCGCCCAATACGCTCACGGCAAAGATTTTTGCGTTCCACGGGTCATTGTCAATCCTGCGCTCAATAAACTCAATCGCAACAGGAACAACCGAACCTGGGCGCGCCCTTTCTATCAATACCAATGCATCATCAGCCGCCTCTTGCGTGAAGTCCTCATCGCTGTCAAAAACGTCAAGCAAATATGGAACCGCGTCTTTGTCGCGCATAATTCCCAAAATCACGATCGCCCAAATCGCGGCCAGCGATTCGCAAACCCGAAAATTTTCAACAATTTCGCGCAACGCGGTTTTCAATTGCTTGTTCTTATCTTGGCGCGCCAAATTGTTCACCGCTTCCTTAACTAATTTCGGAACGTCGGATTCCAAATCATCCAATCTTTTTTGAACCGCCGGATTTTCAATTTTTGTTTCAATTTCCATAGTTTTTAAAAGTTATGATTACAAATTAACCCGATAAATCTTGATGTCAAGATTAATAATTATCGGGTTAATTATAATATCACCCCGATATCAACCCTATTTTTTGCCCTTATCCCCTTTCTCCGTGATCCAAAAGCCGAGGGGCTTGTTGATGATCAGGCGGGTTTGGGATTCCAACGCCGGAAACGCGCCAAAGATTATCAAAGTCGCGGGCAAAAACAACCACTGCAAAAACATTGAAGCGTGCCTTCCCCATCCGTAGTTTTTCGGACGTGGCGGCAAAAGCAACATACTCACAACCGCCGATATCACCATACCTATCATCGCCATCGTCATAATGATGGAAGTGAGCCGCGGCAGATTGTAGGAAAGCAAGGTCGCGTTAAAAGCCCTGCCGCCAAGAAGTAGCGGCAACCACCCCAAGCCAAAGGTAAGAAGCGCGGCGGTGGCCCATGACCAAAAACCTTCAACCATCGTGACCACGTGGAATATTTTTTCGCGCAATTTTATCTTGGCGCTGGCAGGGTTCAAAAACAAATTGAAAAAAACATAAGGAAGATTCTCCACTCCCCATGACCACCTTCTCTGTTGTTTGTATTGATTGATCATCGTGCGAAAAGTTGTTTTTCCCAGCACCGCGTCCATTGACACCGGATAATACAACGGCACCGCTTTGTAATCCCCGTGATAATGGAAATACGCCCGCCAAAAAATACGCGAGTCGTCAGAAACCACATTATAAGGATAACCCACCTCCAAAAGCGCAACCAATGGCATTGAATGGCTGGAAAATGTCACCAGCTGCTCGGGCCGCTCCTGCTGCATCATTTCCCAAAAGGTGGACGAAGTGGCAATAATGCGGCTCACCAAAGGCGCCTCCCAAATGTTATTGTTGTAAACCGGAATCGGTTGATAGCTTTTACGCAAACGATCATCTTCGTTTAGATAATGCCACGCCAAGCAAGAAAAATAACCGGAATGAGGTTTGGTGTCAATGTCAAAAAGAGACACAATTATGTTTTCCGGGGCAATGTCCAGCTCCGGCAAAAATTTATCGCGAACCATATTCACCGCCCAATTAACATTAGCGCCTTTCCCCTGCAAATCACCAACCACTCCTCTTGGATGAATTGACGCCCACAAAGCAAAAAATTTATCACGATATTCCCCTTCAACACTTTTTAAAATTTGGCGCGCTATGGGAATATCTTCAGCGGCCAAAAGCACGATTAGATTTTTTTTGGGATAGTCGGATTTTACCAGCGAATCCAAAGTGGCCCTCACCACTTCCCCGCTCTCGCCGGCAAACGGCAAAACCACCAAATGATAAATGTCTTGCCAATTGTTTCCGTTTTCTTTTTCAAGACGCTTATGCCAATCAATTTTTATATGTTTTTGCATTTTTTTGTAACTGGCGATTTGGTGCGCCGCCAAATACAAAACACGAAACAGCCAATAAAGATCAAACGCAATAATAAAAACCGCCACCGCCAAGGGCCAATGCCACGATAAAGCAAATCCAAAAAACAAAGTCGCCCAGGCGAACACCCCGGGCAGAATTTCCAAAAACCGATAACCCGCCTTCGGCGCGCCGCGCAAATCATCGGCGCGCGACAAGTTCAAATAATCAATCTCCATAAACTTTAAAGCAACACCAATCAATACTAACATACCTCCAAGATTTACTTTTGGCAAACTTTCTGCTAATATACTCCTGTCGCGCGGCCCCATCGTCTAATGGTCAGGACGCTGCCCTTTCAAGGCGGAAATACGGGTTCGATTCCCGTTGGGGCCACTCTAAAAACCAAACAAAAAAACCGCATCAGCGGTTTTTTTGTTTTCGCCCGCAATTAATCAAATTTTTTCTTTATGGATTCCAGCTCCATCCACCAGTCTTCAATATCGGCATCTTTAATTGCCGCAAAAAGATCTTTTGCCGAATCAGTCTTGAAAACATCACCGATACTTTCAAGCCACAATTTGGCTTTTTTATTGCCATTGGTAATGTAGCATTTTGCTTGTATTGCCATATCCGGAAAATCCGCGCCCCAAGCGATAAGAGACTCTTTTGTTTCACAATCCTTTAATTTCTTGAAAATATCTTCATCCGCAGCGCGACAGACAAGCCGTCCGTCTGGTCGCTTTGCGCTCTTTTAAAAGATCTTTTTTATATTTTCCATATTTTTATATTCAACAAATTATCTAAAACAATGACAGCTTTACTTCAAAATTTCCAGGAGTTCTTTGAACACGAACACGCGGTTGCGCTGGCGGCCGGGCTCTTCGGCAAGAATGCCCATTTTGACAAACTTTTCCAAAAGATTGTAGATCGTCTGCGGATTTTTGGTTTTCAACTTGTCCTTGATTTTAACAAACGACACCATCGGCGATGAAAAAATGAAGTCCAAAAGATCCGGCGCGTGCACCGAATTGGCAACAACAATTTCTTTTTTCAAGCGAGCGTTTAATTCCAAAATTTTAGCGATTGCGCTTTGAGTTTTCAGCGATTGGCTGATCAGCGCCAACAAAAAGAATTTCAACCATGGAACCCAATCCCCGCTTTCGGTTACGCCGCGCAGATAATCATAATAGTCGCGGCGGTTTTTTTCAAAATATTCGCTGATGTACAACAACGGCGAGGACAGCAAATCGCGCTGATACAAGAACAGCGGGATCAACAGCCGCCCCACGCGACCATTGCCATCGCGAAACGGATGAATCGCTTCCAATTGATAATGAGCAATAGCAACTTGCGCCAGCAAATCTTTTTCTTCGTTTGAGTTAATATATCTCTCCCAATCACACAACAACGCCGACAAATTTTCCGGCGCGGGCGGCACATAGCTGGCTTCTTCAATCGGCGCGCCCGGCATTCCAATATACACGCCGCTGTTACGAAAATTCCCGCGATCTTTATGCGCCCCGCGGCTTGAGTCCAAAAGCAAATAATGAATCTTTTTAATAAATGCTTGGCTGATTGTTTTTGTTTTTAATTCTTCCATCGCAAAATTCATCGCCCGACGATAATTAATAATCTCGGTAATATCTCGGTCTTTGGAATCGGTTTGCGATGTCTTGCCTTGCGCTTCATATTCAAAAACATCCTCCAAAGTTGCCTGCGTGCCCTCAATACGAGAGCTCAAAACCGCCTCTTTGGTCAACAAAGGAGCGGCTAGCAATTCAGGGCTTAAGATGTTTTTGCGCAACAAACCATTAAGTTCTCCAATCGCGCGATGTGCCTCGCCCATCACGCGAATAAGCGGTTCATAATTGATTTTGGGCGGCAATGCCGCAAGTATAAAAGATTTCATACGCAATAAATACATTTAGAATAAGAAGCGACGCTGTTCCAGCGCGGTAGAATAAGTTCAGCAGTTATTCCATCCTAACCAAAAAACTTTCCGAACAGCCCCTTCCCCCCCGAATTATCTTGCTTTTTAGAATTGTTTTTATCAGAAACAGGCCGAACCGGAGGAACCGGCAACGCGCAACTTGCCGTGTTCTCAACTTCCGAATGCGAAGGTTGCGCCGGCACCTCTGACCCCCTTTGCAATATCTGATCTTCCTGGAACTCTTTATTCGCGGCAGATACCGCACCGGCAATTTTCGTTTCCGCGCGATCGCGATTCTCGCGCTTGTTTTTGGGCTGCTCCAGCAACATTATCTTGTCTTGCAGTCCTTTGAGCAAGATATTGGTTTCACGATTTCTTTCAATTAATTGGCCGATTTTATCATCCAAGTTTTTTATTTGATCATCTTTGGTTTTCAATTGGCCGCGCAACATTTCGGTGGTTTCTTTAAGTAATGAAATAATTTCACCATCGGCGCGGTTTTGATGTTCTTTCACTTGCTCTTTAACCGGTTCTTTCTCAGGTTTTAAATTTTCTCGCTTTCGCGATTCGGCCTTGGGCCGTTTTTCCCTGTCGGGCATTTCCAAAATCCGCGGATCAAAATTTTGCACCGCCGGCGCGGGATAAAAATTTTGAGGAGCGGTTTGAGGAAATTGATTTTGGCCAAGAGGAAAAGAAACTCCGGGTACCAGATATGGAGCTTGAGGGGATTGAACCAGCGAGGGCGGACAATTGTAAGTCGCAAAATTTGCCTGAGCGTAATTGGGCAATTCGCTGGTCTCGCCGGCGGCGCCGAAAAGATATGGCCGAAGGTTTTTTTCGCTCTCTCGCAAATCATAAACTTCGCGCCGGCTGAAACGGTACTCCAAAGTGCCTTGACAGCTCTTCACCGAACGCGGATGCAAAATATGTTTTTGCACATAACGGGAAAGCGTGCGCGTGCTTTTGCCCAATAATTCGCGCACTTCATAAAGCGTCAAAACATAATCATCGCTTTCTTCATGAGGCCGTCCGGCGCCATGGGGAATTTGCATTGTCATATTTATTGTTTAATTTAGCTTAACAGCTTGGTTCCATTGTAATAGATATAAAAAAATTTGCAAAAAAATTTGCCACCGATTCACCGATGGCGCGTTTGTCTTGCATAACTTCGTCAAAGACAAATTTATGCAATCTTGCAAATTTGAAAATGTTGTCTATCATTAATTAATAATAACCACTGCAATCAATCGCAACATTATGGAAAAAACAATCATCAAGTCGCAGCTGCCCGGGCTCATCGCGCTAGCTGGAGAATCGCTGGCAATCTATAAAAACAAATGGAAAGCCTTATTATTTTTAGTTTCTATTTCTTACTTGGCTAGTGTGTTAATCATAGCCGGAGCAATCGCCTTGATACAATTTTTCGGCGTCACGACAGCCTTTGTTTCCCCGCGGTTATGGCTGTTGGCGGCGCCATTGATCATAATCGTTTCTTTTTTAGCGGGAACATCATGGCCGCAAGCGGCAATCATCCAAATTTTGAAAGACAGAGAAGCCTCCGCCAGCATTAGACAATCATTGCGGCAAGCACGGGTTTTTGCTTTACCGTATTTGTGGGTGGCCATAATTCTAATGCCAATTATTCTTGCCGGCTCATTCTTTTTTTTCTTTCCGGCAATTTTGTTTTTTGTCTGGTTTTCGTTTGCCGGATACATAGCGGTGATTGAAAATGAAAAGGGATTTTCAGCGTTAGCCAAAAGCGCCGCGTATGTGAAGGGATATTTTTTGAAAGTTTTCCTGTCGCTGTCAATGGAAATAAGTTTGTTCTTAATTATGGCTTTGTTTTTACAGTTGCTGGAAAATTTACCCGGCGGAAAAATTGCTTACTTGATCGCGCTTCTTTTAATCTTTCCATTTTTTATAACATTCCATTTTTTGATTTTTGAAAATCTAAAAAAAATAAAACGGGGAAACAACCTCAACGTCTTGCCATCGGTTACACAAAAAAATATCGTGAAAATAATTTTCGCGTTGGCAATGTTTTTTATTATTTTTACCGCCAAATCAATAATTGATTACGCGCCGGAAATTGAAGAAGAATTAAAAAATTACGAAGAACAGACCGGTCAAAAATTATTACCCGAAGAATAGGAGCGATGCTAAAAAATAAAACGGACATTATAAATGTTCGTTTTATTTTTTAGTCGGAAAGCAGGGATCCACTGTGCGCCTCCGGCGCGGAAGTCTGTCGCACCGGCTGGCTGGTTTTGCCCAAATTTGTCGGGGAGCAGGGAATCGAACCCTGTCTGCACGAACCCGAATCGTACGTACTACCGGCATACTCCTCCCCGTTTTTTTGGCAACCAACGCGACTTCATCCTACCTCAAATCATTCAAACAATCAAGGTGTTTGCGCCGTTACTTTTTGCAATGCCGCGCAGGCGACGGCCGAGCGAAAGCAAATTTTCAGCAGAAAATTATGCGCGTTGCAAAAAGAGACAACACGGCGCGTCAATCAAACCACCCAATACTTCTTCTTGGTCATCTGGTCGCGTTTAATTTCAATCTGGTTCCTTTGATTTTTCGCCTCCACGGCAAGACGCGCCAAATCAGAATCGCCAAGAGCACCCAACCGTTTGGTTTCAGCCAGCAACCAATCTTGATTGTTCGCGCTTGGATCATTCAATATCTGGCCCAGTAAAATGTCAAGAATTTGGCCAATCTTGGGCCCGGAAGAAACCCCCAAAACTTCCATAATATCTTTGCCGTTAACTTTAATCATTTTTGGCGAAATCGGATCCAGCGCGACTCTTTCCATCAAATAGCGCAAATGCCGCAATTTGTAGGGCTCGGCTTTTGGACACCCCGAGCCGATACGATCAGCCATCCTCACTTGCAATAATTCTTCCAGATTCTCGGGGCCGACATTGCGCACCAAGCGGCGCACCGACGATTCGCTCACTTCGCCAACATTATAATAAAACAAATGGTAACGCACCAGCAAAACAATTTTGTCCGTGTCTTTCTTGGAAAATTTCAATCGCTGAAGAATTTTTTTAGCAATCTTGGCACCGATAATTTCATGGTTGTAAAAAGTGGCATTCGGCCCATCGCCGGATTTGGCTTTGGGTTTGCCGATGTCGTGCAAGAGGGAAGCCATACGCACATGCATACCGAATTTTTTCTTGGCGGCAAATTCCAATGATTTCACCAAATGATGATAGCAGTCATATATATGGTGCTTGTTCTGGGAGCATCCATAGCCTTCCAAAATTTCAGGAATAATGTATTCCAGCAAGCCAAGCTCGCGCAAAAGTTCAACACCTTCGGTCGCGCGAGGGGACATAATGATTTTCAAAAATTCATCACGGATCCGCTCTTGGGAAACAGCCTTCATCCAGCCGGAATGCTTAACAATCGCCTGCTTTGTTTTTTCTTCAATGCGCCAATCAGGACCCAGGGTAACCGCAAAACGCGCCGCGCGCATCATACGCAAAGCATCTTCCAAAAACCTTTCTTCGGGATCGCGCACCGCGCGGATAATTTTATTCTGCAAATCTTGGCGACCTCCAAACAGATCGATTAATTCAATTTTTGTTTCTTTCCCTTCCTTTATATAACCCAAGGCCAGGGCATTCACCGTAAAATCGCGGCGGGAAAGATCTTCATTAATGTTGTCGGCCCATTCCACTGTGTCCGGATGCCGCTTGTCGGTGTATTTTGATTCCACGCGGTAGGGGGTGGTTTCAATCTCAAAAACGCCGTTTATCCTCACGGTTACCGTGCCAAATTTATTGTCACAAAAATTATCCGGAAAAATCGCCTGAATCTGTTCCGGAGACGCATTGGTGGCCGCGTCCCAGTCCGAAGGGGTAATGCCCGCCAAAAGGTCGCGCACGCATCCGCCCACAACATAGGCCTCAAATCCGGCCTGGCGCAACGTTTCGGCCGCGCTTTTCACTTCATTTGGTATGCTGTTTGCAAATTCCATAATAGCTCCACCATATCGCACTATTTGCTTTTTTTCAATTATTTGGTATAATGGAGCCGCTATTTGAAACCGCCCGTTGGCCTCTGTAGCTTAACGGATAAAGTGCCGGTCTTCGGAACCGGCGACGGGGGTTCGATTCCCTCCAGAGGCGCAAAAAGAGGGAATCAGAACATAAATCAAAATGAAAAAAATCGCGGCCATTTTTATCAGCATTCTGATCGGGGTTTCTCTTTTCGGCATCGCGCAAGCGCAACCAAATCAGATATTGCCGAAGTGCGGCGGCACTAACGCGGATGGAAGCAAGCAACCCGCGTGTAAAATTTGCCATTTGTTTGAATTGGTTGACAACATTGTTAGGTTTGGAATTGTGTACCTAATCCCGACCATCGCTGGACTGGTAATTGCAGTTGCGGGATTTAAGATGCTGATTAACCAAAGTAATGTTGAAGTGATGGGTGAGTCAAAGAAAATCATTTTGACGGTGATTATCGGATTATTGTTGATTTATGGCAGTTATGCGATTGTTGGCGCAGTTTTTACCGGAATGGGATATTACGACAGTATGAATCCATTGCAATTTGATAACGTCATCTGCAACTAGCGAGCTTGCCCCCATGACTCAATGGTAGAGTAGCTGCCTCTTAAGCAGTTCGTTGCAGGTTCGAGTCCTGCTGGGGGCACATCATAATAAATTTAAAATTCAAAAATCAAAGTTAAAAATTAAAATAATTTTATTTTCCGCAGAAAATAATAAATAAAATATGTTAACCACCACGGAAAAATTAAAACTGATTGAAAAATACAAGCTTCACGAAGAAGACACCGGTTCGCCCAGCGTGCAGATCGCATTGTTAAGCGAAGAAATTGACCATCTGCAAAAACATCTAAAAAAACATGGCAAGGATGTCCATTCCAAGCGCGGTCTTTTGAAAATGGTTTCCAAGCGCCGCAAACTCTTGAATTACTTGCGCGACACCAACGTGAATCAATACGCGCAAGTTTTGAAACAAACCGGTTTGAAAAAATAGTTTTCGCCCCGCCGCAGCGGGGTTTGTTTCTTTATCCAAATCCAATTATATGCCGCTTCAACTAAATGCCCAGCGCGTCGCAGTTTTGATTGACGTGCAAAATCTTTATTATTCGGCGCGCAACCTGTACCAATCGCGCGTGAACTTCCGTGAAATTTTAAAAACCGCGGTGGGGCGGCGCGGGCTCATTAGAGCATTCGCTTATGTGGTGCGCACAAAAACCGGCGAAGAAAAGCCTTTCTTTGAGGCGTTGGTGAAATTGGGCATTGAAACGCGCATTCGCGATTTGCAAGAATATTATGACGGATCAAAAAAAGCCGATTGGGACGTGGGGATTACCGTGGACGCGATTCGCATTTCCCCCTCGGTGGACACAATCGTGCTGGCCTCGGGCGATGGCGACTTTCAGCAATTGGTGGAATATCTGGAAAACCAGGGCAAGCGAGTGGAAATAATCGCCTTTGGCCGATCAGCTTCTTCCAAAATCAAAGAAAGCGCCGATGAATTTATTGATATGGAAAAAGAACCCGAAAAATATTTATTAAAAAAATAAGCAGCTTTAATAATTTCTAAGCGCTAAATCCTAAATCCTAAACAAATTCAAAATTTAAAATTCAAAATTTAAAAAGATTTGAATTTTAAATTTTGCGCTTGTTTAGAGTTTAGATATTAGAATTTAGAGTTTAATTTTGTATGGCAGAAAAAAATTGTAAATTCTCCATTATGATGGGGGACAAAGAGATTACCGTTGAAATCAACGGATTGGCCGATCAAGCCAACGGCTCAGCGGTCGTTCGTTATGGCGACACAATGGTTTTAACCACCGCGGTAATGGCTAAAAAAGAAAAGCCCGATATGGGTTTTTTCCCGTTAATGGTTGATTACGAAGAGAAATATTATGCCGCCGGCAAAATCAAAGGACCGCGCTATATCAAACGCGAAACTCGTCCCAGCGATGAGGCCGTTTGCAACGCGCGGCAAATAGACCGATCCATCCGGCCTCTTTTTGACGACCGCTTGAAAAATGAAGTGCAAACCATTGCAACGGTATTATCTTGGGACGCCCAAAACGAGCCCGACATCATCAGTTTATTCGGCATTTCAACAGCACTGGTGGTTTCCGACATTCCCTGGCAAGGCCCAACGGCTTCAGTGCGCGTGGGATATATCAACGGAAATTATGTCTTAAATCCAACCTACGAACAGCGAGAAGCCAATGAAATTGATGTGGTTTTCGCCGGAGTTGAGCGCGACGGAGAAATTTTGGCCAACATGATTGAAGGAAGCTTCAACGAAATCCGGGAAGAAGTGATATTGGGCGCGTTTGCTTTCGCCAAGCCGCATATCAAGCAACTTCTTGATTTCCAAAACAAAATCGCCGGCGCGTGTGGAAAACCCAAAGCCAAGCTGCCCGACAACACTAATGAAAAATTAGAACGCGAATTGCGCGATTTTATCGGTTCAGATCTAAAAAACGCGCTTTACCAACCGGAAAAATCAGCGCGAGGACAAGCAATGGAAGCAGTTAAATCAAAACTGGAAGAATACGCGGCCGAATCATACGCCGATGATGCCGAAAAACTGAAATTAGCCAAAAAATTCTACGAAAAAGAAATTGATCGCGTCTTGCATGAAACAGTGATGGAAACCGGCAAACGACCTGACGGACGGACTCCCGAACAATTGCGGGCGCTTTCGGCTAAAGTGGGAGTAATTCCGCGCGCTCACGGTTCGGGTTTGTTTCAGCGAGGCGAAACAAAAGCGCTTTCAGTGGCAACTTTGGGCGCGCCGGGAGATCAACAGCTGTTGGACGGAATGGAAATCACCGGAAAAAAACGATTTTTGCACCATTATAATTTCCCCCCTTATTCCTGCGGCGAAGTGCGGTTTTTACGCGCGCCCGGACGGCGCGAAATTGGACACGGTATGCTGGCCGAAAAAACCCTTTTGCCACTTATTCCATCCGTGGAAGATTTTCCATATACGATCAGGGTGGCTTCAGAAATCGTATCCTCCAACGGATCCACTTCCATGGCCGCGCTTTCGGCCGCCTCTCTGGCGTTAATGGATGCGGGCGTACCGATAAAATCACACGCCACCGGCATTTCCATGGGGATGATCGTCAAAGACAAAAAAAACTATAAAATACTCACCGATATTCAAGGACCGGAAGATCATCACGGAGATATGGATTTCAAAGTTGCCGGCACTCGCAACGGCGTGAATGCCGTTCAAATGGATGTTAAAATTGACGGCATCACCGAAGAAATGATGGCAAAAGTTTTGGAACAAGCAAGAATTGCGCGCGGACAATTGCTTGACACCCTTGAAAAAGCTTTGCCGCAACCGCGGCCGGAGCTTTCGCCATACGCGCCACGCATTATTATTATCAAAATCAGCCCCGAGAAAATTCGCGAAGTAATCGGACCGGGAGGCAAAATAATCAACGAAATCATTGAACAAACCGGCGTTTTAATTGACATTGAAGAAGACGGCACGATTTTTATCACCGCCGAAAAACCGGAAGCCGGCCAAAAAGCCGCCGAATGGATACAAAACATCACTCGCGAAATAAAAGTGGGAGAAACATTTCAAGGAAAAGTGAAACGGATAATGAATTTCGGAGCATTTGTGGAAATTCTTCCCGGGCAAGAAGGGATGATACATATATCCAAACTATCCGACCACCGGGTCAACAAAGTGGAAGACGTGGTGCAAATCGGCGACATGGTATCGGTGCAAGTAATTGAAATTGACGGACAAGGCCGGATCAATCTTTCCTTAAAAAACGGTGAGAAATAATTCCGGTTATTCAAAATTAATTACAATTTGAATTTTAACGCAAAATAGCGAAAAAGCGGGGCGTCTCCCGCTTTTTCGCTACCGCAACCTCCTTTTACACAAAAAACACATGTGCTAAAATAAACTTACAAATATGCCAATATGCTGAAACTAAAAGCAAACGCAATCAAAACGTTAGCCAAGGCATTGGCTGAAAGCAAAAATAAAAAAATTTCCGACAGTACGGTTTCATTTAAATCATCGGAAATCGTCCAATTAAACCGAAAGCTGCGCGAAGCTTTCGGGGTTCGGGTTGCCTCAAAAAATGTGCCCATACCACAATTGCAAGATCTGAAATCCATCAATAAAAAAAACAATCCGACACAAAAATCAAAAGCTGAAGAAACGCCAACCACCGCGCAAATTAAAAAGCGAAGCTTTAATTTCGCAAGCCAAAAACCAATTACCAAAGTCGCTCCGATAACAGAAAAAAACATCCCTGCGGGAGGGAATCTGGAGCGACAAAAATTGGAGGCGCAAAAAGCCGCCGAAGAACAGAAAAAACGCGAACAAGAACAGCGTCTTGCCGAAGAGC